>DAOUSX010000176.1 GCA_030627025.1 Dehalococcoidia bacterium | reverse complement strand
TGCCAGTGCAGCAGCACATATACCGCTGTCACACTTCTCTGGATGGCACTTTTTGTAGTCCACCAAAGCCATCTTAGTTGGCATCAGCCTCCCTTGCCTTTTCCAGCTCGTCCTCCAACTGTTCTAATTTCTGCCACATCGACGGTGGCACCGAGTGAGCTGGCCATCAAGCTTTCAAGTCGGCTATCTTTTCCTCAATCTCTCTTACCTCGCCTGTATTCATCCTATGCCCCTATGGCGTATATGCTGGGGTCTCGCCCGGATGCAAGTTGTACCACTTCTCCAGCAATTGTTCTTTGCCTTCCTCATGGTCTGGGTCAGGTACACAAGCATCTACCGGGCAAATCTCAGCGCATTTCGGTGATTCAAAGTTGCCAACGCATTCAGTGCACCTATCAGGGTCAATTACATAAATCTCTTCTCCCTCAGAGATTGCTTCATTTTTGCACTCAGCCTCACAGGCTGCACAGCTTATGCAGTCATGTGTAATTTTGTATGCCATTTACCGTCCCACGTTTACCGTTATTTCGCTAAGGCGGCATGTTATGCCGATGTCACATTTGCTCATTTTTTCACCGCTCTCCTCATAGCACTAAAATCTCCTGGAGTCCATCTCTTCTACCTGTACGTCATCTTCTCCTCGCAGCTCCAAAAATTGGTTTAACCAGTTTCTAAAATGGGCTCCGCCACCAAAGTAGACCTTTGTCCACCGGTTCCCATCCTCGTCTACCCTTTCTAGAATCCTTTCCTCTTCAGCCACTCTTTCGCGAACTGGGTTCTCTCTGGTCCATTTCATGGCGAGTCACTTTGGTCGCCTCCCGTTTTCCTCATCGTCTTGTTCTAAAGTGATTGTGAGTTTCCCCTTTCTGCTAATAGGGCATCTAGTAGGTTCCTTAATGATGTTTTCTCCTGATAGCCTAGCAGCTTCTTTACCGGCTGAGAGCCTTGGAAAAGGATTATAGAAGGTAACACAATGATGTGATATTCGGCTCGTATTTCAGGACTCTTCTCTGCATCCATCTTAACGAATTTCACCTTGCCCTGATATTTCTCGGCTAATTCGTCAGCCAAAAGGCAGGTCGGGAAGCAAGAGTGACACCATTGGGCAACGAAACAAGCAAACACTGGGAGTTCAGACTTCAGTACTTCCTCGCCAAAATCTTGGCCGGTAATCTCAGTTATCATTGTGTTCTCCTTGACATTCTGCCTGGTAAAAAAACAGCACGGAATAGTTATCCAACATGAATAAGGATTTCTTAGTCCTGTCAGCAATCTACTGCAAAAGCTTTGGTGAAAACATTCGGAATTGGGCTCCTGCCGTCAGGCAACCCCAGCTCTTCCCTCGCCTCATGATAGTCTGTGGTTCCAAAGGATTCATCGGGACCGAACACAAGGCATAATATCTGTCTCAGATTTTCTAACGCATCGTTGAGCTCCAAGGTATTCCGTGCAGGAATCACCAGCGAGTGAGATGTGTATTGGGAGGCGATTTCCTCCCCGTAATTTTCGCTCAACCAGTCCCAGCAAAGCTTGTCGATTTCACCACCACGCATAACGTCCTCTTTCAGCAGATAGAAGGCAAGGCTCAGTGTGCTTTCTCCTTCTCCTCACATTCCAGGCAGTACCCCTCAAGGCACAACTCAGCTTTAGTTACGTTAAAGCCATGTTCGCGCTGTACCTTGTCCACTAGCTTACGAATCAGAGGGCTCTCAAATTCTATGACCTTCCCACAACCCTGACACAGCAGATGTTGGTGCTCTGGCGGTTGCTTCATCTCATAGTAGCAGCGCATCTTGCCGAGCCTTCTCTCATCAATTAAGCCCAATTGCTTGAAGAGATTCAGACTACGATATACCGTGGCCGGGCTGATGGATTCTTCTTGGCTACTGGCGCGCCGGTATAGTTCCTTGGCATCTATATGCCCATGCGCCTCGCGAATCAGTTCTAAAAGTAGGCACCGTTGGGTGGTTAGAGGATGACCCTGCATTTGGTCAGGCTGATTGCGATTGAGTCTCAATCTCATACTTTAATTATAACCGTCTCCATCACCTTTGTCAAGAGGTCAGCTTAGCAAATATGGGGAGTGGCTCTCACTAGAATGCGCTGCCACTTTAAGTAGTTTTTCAAAGCTTGGGGTGGTGCAGCGGGGTCTCCTTGCCGTTCATAGAGATGGGCTCAGGTCTCGGCATTGTATAGGTCACTTTCACCTTTGAGACGGGGAAGTTGTGCCATGTTGAGGCAATTTCCTTATATAGAACTTCTTTCCCTGATACCCCACTTCTATGAGCCTGCCACCTTTTATTAGCTTTTCAACAACTCCCCAATCGGCATCGGCCTTTCTCAGGAGTTCTATGATAGCCTTTTCCCTCATTGGATGCACTGAAGTAATGCTGAGCAGGTCCTCTTCAACATTCCCAGTGAAGGCAAAGGCGTTTCCTTCGTAGCCGATTAAATATTCCACGCTGCTTAATCTCTTGCTAAAGATTTGGTATGCCATATTGATGGTTTGTTCACTAGCACCATTTATCGTTCTTTCTGCTGGTGGTCTTGTGGGAATGGCTAGGTAAGTTTTATTTGGCTTTAGCTGTGCTAAGAAGTCGGCTATTCTCTCGATTTCCTTACTGTTATCGTTAATACCTTGGATAAGCATGCTCTCTGTTGTTAGTCTACCCTTAAAAGTATCAGCAAACTTGAGCATTCCGTCCAAGATTACTTCGAGGTTCAGCGATTTTTGTGGGCTGTTAATTCTATGCCATATTTCTTTGCTTACGGTATCTACCTTTAGCGATACCCAATCAGCTTTTTGCAAATCTTGCCTGACATCATCGCGCCAGACGAGAGAAGCATTAGTAATAACCGCAATTCTCATGCCTAATGATTTCAAAAGTTCGATTTCTTTGCCGAGGTTAACATCCAAAGTGGGCTCGCCATCAGGGACAAAGGTTAGATAGTCTATTGGTTCACTTGTCTCCCTGAGTTGCTTGACCTTCTCCTTCACACTCTGAGCTATCTCCTCCGGCTCATAGAAAGTCTGTCGTTCAACCCGCATGTTCATAGTGTTTCCCAGTTGGCAATAGACGCAAGAATAGCTACATATCTTGGGAGGAATATTGTTTATTCCCAAGCTGTGCCCTAATCGTCTGGACGGGACCGGTCCATAAATAATAGAATTCACCACTATTCTGCCTCCGCATGTCTTAGCCCTGCCACCATTGTCGGCGGAAGGCTTTCTTTAT
>DAOUSX010000001.1 GCA_030627025.1 Dehalococcoidia bacterium | reverse complement strand
TGGCGTTACTTATGCTCGGTGATTGCTCACTGCTGGTGTAACCAAGTGGCCCACTCCAGCTGTAGCTCGTCATCCCACCAGGTCCACCAGTTAACTCTATGGTGCTTCCCTCACATACCGGTGAGTTGCTTGACGCTGAGGCTGTGGGAGCCTCAGTTACGTTTATGTAATTGGTCTTGGTCGTGATATTTGAGCCGCACTCATTGGTGACATTCAAACTTACGGTGTAGTTGCCAGGAGCGGTGTAGGTTACTGTGGGAGGACCTTGCGTTGAGGCATTTGAAGGGATGCCTCCGGGGAAGTCCCAGCTCCAGGAAGTGGGTCACCTGTGGACTCATCGGTGAAGGTGACATTCAGAGGAGCACAGCCGCTGGTGGGCTCAGCGGTGAAGTTAGCTACTGGAGGAGCACTTACCGTTATGTTTGTCTCAGGGAACTCTTCGCCTGCCGGGTTGCCCTAATAATCGGTGTAGTTTACCCGTGTGTCGGGATATACGTCCACCGGTTGATAGCCGGTGTAATTAAAGGTTACATTGAACGTTATGGTCTCGGTCTCGTTTATGACGATGGTACCTAATTCCCAGGTCAGGTTCTGGCCGCTCGTTGAATCTGGAGTGGGAACAGCAGTTCCATTTATATAATTCACGTCATCGGGCAGAACCTCGGTGACCACGACATTGGTGCCAGCTATGTTGGATAACTCTTCGGCGATCTCTTGATATATACCTTCCAGGTCAGTTGAGTTTGGCGCATAGTAATATTTGCCACCGGTTATGTTGGCGATGTTCCACATCGTGGTATTATCGGCATCTCCCAATCCAATGGTGTAAATGATAATCGTATTGTTGGCAGCCTCTTGTGCCGCGCCTATAGGATTGCGACCTGTATTCCAGTTCCCATCGGAAAGCAGAACCTCGGCATAAATGGTGGATGTCTGATTCCTGCCGTAATTGATAAGCTCCGCGTTAGCCGTATAAATACCCTCACCTATAGCGGTATTGCCAAAGGCAGTCAAGCTAGTTATGGAGCTATTTGTCGCTGACTGGTCAAAAGTCAAATTTTGATTAAGTCTTGCCTCCCAGGACCAGGGGTAGGTGGTCCGGTTCCAGTATGAGAAAGATACCAGTCCTGAGCGGTCACTGGTGGAGTTGAGCAGGCCCACGAAAGTTTTGGCAGCAGCTTTAGCATCATCGAGCGGCGTCCCCGACATCGACCCTGAGCGGTCGATGATGAGCACGACGTCGAGGGGAAGGTGCTCCTCCGCTGGCTCGCCGGCGCCGGTAACTGTGAGAGTTACCGTTGCCTGGTCATCTATGCAGATAGACTCTGGAGATACGGTTTTGTCAACTTCTAGACGGGGAGTCCCGTTTGTTTGGCTCGTCAGCACTGGCGTTGACTTAGCTGGTGTCTCAGTTCCCCTGTTTGCACCTGGCTGGTCGGGAGAAACAAAGCTGCCCCCGGGATATTCCGGGGTTTCCAGGACCTGTAAGATGGCTGTGTCGGTCTTGCCAGTGATATGAGTGCCTGTTACCACCCAGTCCCCTACGTGCTCTGAGGTGTATATACATCCTTCCCAGCTTCCGCCAGCCTCAGGCTCTATGGTGAAGTTTGTATCCCGGGTAACATTGCCCAGACTCTTTTCTTGAGCATCGAAAGCCTCAGCGGTGTAAGCCTGTGTCTCTTCACCACCACCATTTATGGAGGCATTATCAGGTGAGATTACAATGTAATCCAGAGGGGTAGTGTTTTCTTGACCTGCAGTCAGATTAGCAACGTCACCCCCACCTGCCAGCACTGCTATGCTAGCAGCAGGCAGTGCCATGGCGACCAGCATAATAATGCTGAGTAGCGAAAACGCTATTTTTTTCATATTAAACCTCCACGCCTATAGTGATAAAATGGTACTTCAGTCCTAGTACCTTTGTATATCCTAACAGCAGCGTATCAGAAATAGCAATATCCATTTAGTTAACTTTAGTTATGTTAAGTTCCAATTCTGCAATTTTTTTAAATATTTGCCGGATGAAAAGCCGCATGACCAAATTCTCATATAAAACGGTACCAATGGGTGATACTCATCAAGGTAGCTGGCTGTTAACCTAAATATGTGGGAAGACTCAGATATCCCGTCATAGCTTTACTTCTGGCAATGGCTGTCCTTCTGGCATATCCGGGAATGCTTGCCAACGAAGTTGTATTTCCCGATGATGGCGATGGCATAAACCATGTTTCCAGCCTTAAGGCAGCATATTTGGACGAGGATAGCTATTTAGCTCAATGCTGGGGAGTAGGCAAAATCGGCGCACCTCAAGCGTGGCAGATTACCCAAGGCGATGAATCGATTATCGTTGCTGTCCTGGATACGGGTATTGATGAAAATCATCGAGATTTAGCTGGTAGGGTGATAATGGAGGTTAACTTTAGTGATAGCCCGACATGCGATGACCTTTACGGGCACGGGACTCATACAGCGGGCCTTATCGCTGGTATCGCACCCGAGTGCCGGCTCATGAATGTCAAGGTGTGTGACGATGTGGGTAGAAGTGAGGCATCAACGGCAGCCGAGGGCATCATCTGGGCCGTGAATCATGGTGCCAAGGTCATCAATATAGGCTTTTGTGTGAAATCATCGCCATACTTGGAACAGGCGATAAACTATGCCTGGAGTCAAGGGGCTGTGATTGTGGCGGCGGCAGGCAATGAAGGCAAGTCAACGCCAGTTTATCCCGCTTACTATGCCAACTGCATTGCCGTAGCCGGTACTAATGGGAACGATTCTCTAGCTTTGTTGTCCAATCACGGCGATTGGGTGGATGTGGCTGCCCCGGGCTTTAACATTTACTCCACACAACCTCAGAATCAATATGGCTACAAAAGTGGCACCTCATCAGCAGCGGCCCATGTCTCAGGTGTAGCTGCCCTGGTTTTCGGTGTCGCTAAGGACACTAACGACAGCGGTGTAATTAACGATGAAGTCCGGCAGGCAATGGAGAATAATTGCTCTCCCCTCAGTGTCGCTGGTGCAGGAGAAGGACACATTAACGCCTCTGCGGCAGTAACGGCGGTGATATCCTCAAATTAGCCTCTCCCTCTACAGGTTAGCACTTCTTGCCTGACTACAGCGAAGGTGACTCATTTTATGGCGTGCTGTGCTATGCACATAGATGTAAAGCATCCAAATTAAGGTCCTTTCCGCCATGGATTATCTCAGTTACACTGAAAACCCATCTCAGGTATCAATCTCCCAGCGAAGGCCAATTTCTTTCCGACCAATAAGCTAGAGTAATGTTCGAGATTGTGAAGTGGTGTCCACGTGAAGTTCAGGCGGGGACCAGCGCACTTCGGGATGTATCTGGCAGAGCTCTCTCTTTCCATGTATTCGTGCTGCTCTTCCTCGGAGGGAGTTAATGAGCACCTGATCTGCAATCCACAGTTCGCGGTTATATAGTCTTAGCTAATATCAAGGGTGTATTACGAGTGTTGCCAGGGGAAAATATTTGCATTTTTGGATCGGGCATGGGATAATTTAACAAGTAAGGGGGACTGGTTATTTAAGCCAAGGTGGGTGAAATCCCACCTTTTTAATTGAATAATTGGGTTAAGAAATGAAAAGGGAACTCATAGCCGCGGTTAATCAGCTTTCTGCGGAGAGGAACTTGTCCAGAGAGGTGGTGCTATCTATCGTAGAGTCGGCACTTGCCTCCGCTTACAAGAAGTATGCCTTTCACGATGAACAGGATGTTCTGGTGAAGTTGGACCCTGATTCCGGTGAGGTGAAAGTTTATGTACAGAAGGCCGTAGTGGAGTCAGTTAGTGACCCTGAACACGAGATTTCCTTAGCCGAAGCTCGCAAGTTACGTAAGGGTGTTCAGGTGGGTGAAACGGTGGAAATGAAACCTGTACTCATGGATGCCGGGCGTATTGCAGTGTATGCAGCAAAGCAAGTTATCTTACAGCGACTAAGGGAAGCGGAACACCAGAAAACTTATGAGGAATTTTCCAGCAGGGAGGGAGAAATTGCTACCGGCGTGGTTCAGTTTATTGGTCCTGCACAAATTTATGTTAACTTAGGTAAGGTGGAGGCGATATTGCCTGGTGGTGAACAAATACCCAATGAACGTTATCGAGTGGGACAGCGGCTCAGATTCTACCTTCTAGAAATAATTCAGGGGAGCAGGGGGACGCAGATAGTAGTTTCGCGGACTCATCCCAACTTACTTCGTCGTCTTTTTGAGCTAGAAATTCCTGAAGTTCACAGTGGTGCTGTGAGGGTAGAAGCGATAGTTCGGGAGCCAGGGCAGCGGAGCAAAGTAGCGATATCAACTTCGCAAGAGGGAATTGACCCGATAGGATCCTGTCTTGGAGCTCGAGGTATCAGGCTACAGAACATTATCAAGGAGCTGAATAATGAGAAAATAGATTTAATTTCCTGGGACGCTGATCCCAAAGAGTTCATCACTAACGCTCTTAGTCCTGCTCAAGTGGCGAGTATTGAACTCAATGAAGGGGGAAGGGTGGCTACAGTTGTTGTGCCTGATAGGCAGCTTTCTCTGGCTATAGGCAAGGAAGGGCAAAATGCCAGGCTAGCGGCGAGGCTTACCAAGTGGCGGATTGATATCAAGAGTGTTTCTGCGGCGGAAGCGGAAAAAGCTGAAGTGATGGAAGCCATCGCCAAGGAACTGGCAGAGGAGGAGGTTGTTGAGGTTGTTAAAGAAGAAGCAAAAGAGGAAGTACCTGTGGCTGTAGATGGGCTTGAGGTATCAGAGCCTGTCTCATTTCCAGCTGTTGCTGAAGTTTCCTCTGAGGCAACCAAGGAGGAGGTGGCAATTCGTTTTGCCGAGGATATTTTGCCGGAGGCAGGAAAAGTTGAGACTTTGAAGGAGGAGGCGAAATCAGCCAAAGCTAAGGGCAAACCTAAAGCTAAAGGCAAAGCGAGAAAACCTCGCTTTGAAGATGAGTATGAGGAATAAACATATACCCCAGCGCACTTGCATTGCTTGTCGGCAGAAGAAGGATAAAAAAGACTTGATTCGCCTGGTGTGCACCAATAGTGGGACTGTTGAGATGGATTTATCGGGAAAGAAACCGGGGCGCGGTGCTTATCTATGTGCTCGGAAGAATTGCTGGGAGGAGGGCTTTAGGGGGAATCACTTAGAACATGCTTTACGAACAAAAATTAGGGCTGAGAATCGCCAGGTTTTGGTAAATTATGGCGACAGCCTCAGTGGAGGAAGCTAAATTTGAAGGGTAAGAAATCGAAGACCGAGCAGAAAAGAGAAGGCACGACACGGGCTTTGCCTCGAATTGAGGTTCCATCTTCTCTCACTGTAAAGCAGCTTGCTGATATGCTTCAGGTTGAGCCGGTAAAAGTCATCAAGCAACTTATGAGGAAAGGCATTATGGTCAATGTCAATCAGACTATTGATTTCGATACTATAGCTGCAGTAGCCACGGATTTTGGCTACCAGGCTCAGCGGGAAACAGAACCAAAGAGCATGGCGCATGTTAGTAAGGCAAAGGGGAAGAAGTTACAAACTCGCCCCCCAGTAGTCACTGTCATGGGGCATGTCGACCATGGTAAGACAACCCTGCTGGATGCTATCAGGAAGACCAATGTAACTGCTCGCGAGGCGGGAGCTATCACTCAGCATATCGGTGCTTATCAATGCGCACTTGATGAGCGTAGAATTACCTTTCTGGACACTCCAGGGCATGAAGCTTTTACCGCGATGAGGGCTCGTGGAGCGAGGGTGACTGATATTGTGGTTTTGGTGGTTGCTGCTGACGATGGTGTTATGCCTCAGACTGTGGAAGCTATAGACCATGCTAAAGCTGCTAAGGTGCCTATAATAGTGGCTATCAATAAGATTGACAAGGCTGATGCTAATCCTGACCTGGCGAAACAACAGCTTGCTGACCTAGGGGTGATCATCGAGGAATGGGGTGGTGATATTGTCTGTGTTCCCATCTCGGCAAAGAAAGGGGAGGGAATATCAGATTTGTTGGAGAACATATTCCTCGTTGCTGATATATTAGAGCTAAAAGCCAATCTCAAGCGTGCTGCTGAGGGCGCAGTTATTGAAGCCAGATTAGATAGGACCAAAGGTTCTTTGGCTACTCTTCTGGTTCAGAACGGCACCCTTGAAGTAGGTGATGTCATAGTAGCTGGCAATGTCTGGGGCAAAATTAAAGCCATGTTTAATGAACAAGGCCAGCAAATTAGGGAAGCTGAAGCATCAACCCCGGTGGAAGTACTTGGGTTAAGTGGTGTGCCAAATTCGGGAGATATTTTCAAAGTGGCTGCCGATGAACATGAAGCACAAAGTATTGTGAAAAGGCAGGAAGCTACCGTGCCTCAAATTCCGCTGAGCTTAACCGCTCTTTCTCGCCAGATAGACAAGGGGCAGATAAAAGAGCTTAATGTGGTTTTGAAAACTGACGTGTATGGAAGCATTGAGCCGATGAGGAATTCTCTAGAACGGCTAAGTTCAGAAAAAGTGGCGGTTAATATTATTCATGCTGGTAGCGGCAGCATCACGGAAAGCGATGTACTTCTAGCTGCAGCTTCAAAAGGGATTGTTATTGGTTTTAATAGTCGTCTATCTCCTGGAGCAAAGCAATTAGCTGAGGCTGAAGGAGTAAGCATTCGGCTTTACGATGTAATTTATAGGCTAATAGAGGATATAGACAAGGCATTGAAAGGGATGCTTGAGCCTACTTACGTGGATGTGATTGGTGGACGTGCTGAGGTGCGGGCTGTCTTTGATGGTGGTCGGCAAGGTAAAGTTGCTGGTGTCTATGTTAGGGACGGCAGAATGTGGCGGGATGCTCAGGCTAAAATATTGCGGGGAAACAAAGTGCTCTATGAATCTCGTGTTTCCAGTCTGAGGCGTTTTAAGGAAGATGTTACTGAGGTAAGTGCTGGATTTGAGTGCGGTGTGGGCATGGAGAATTTTAGCGATTTCTCCGTTGGTGATATTATTGAGCTCTACCAGAAGCAAAGAGTAGACTAAAAGTAATTTTCTGGAGATTAATTACCGGCTTAAGGCTAATTATGAACAGGCGTGAACAGCGATTGAGCAAGGTCATCAAGCAGGAAATCAGTACCTTGCTTGAGCGCAAGGTAAATGACCCGAGGCTAAAGGAACTCGTCTCGGTGACGGAGGTTCAACTTTCACCCGATCTGAGGCATGCCAAAGTATTCGTCAGTATTTTAGGGAATGAATCTGATAAAAAAGAGATGATAGCTGGTTTCAACTCTGCCTGCTCTTTCTTGCAAAGACAACTTGCTTTGCATTTAGGGCTAAAGCACATTCTGCAACTCAGCTTTCACTATGATGATTCCATTGAGCGCGGGGTAGAGTTGCTCAAATTGACGGAGCAAGCCTCGGGCAAATAATCTGGGCTCTTTCAAACAAGGTATTGACATTGCTTCATTTAATCGGATATGGTAGATAGACGGTAATTAATGAGAAAGGAGGTAATCGGGATGAAGGCGTATTGTTTCAAGTGTCGAGCGAAGAGGGACATTTCAAATCCTGTTTCTGTTACTCTTAAGAATGGAAGACCAGCAGTCAGGGGCACCTGCTCTGTATGTAGAACCAAGGTATTCAGAATCGGTAAGGCTTAAAGTCTTGTAGGGAATCTGTCAAGGTCAAGCGAAGGATGGGTGTGGCTGGCGGGGATTTTGATCGTAAAGTTCTACTAAGTTTGTTGCCATGGGAACAATAAATGTGGCCATCATAGGCGCTGGTAATTGTGCCTGTTCACTGGTTCAAGGCGTTCAGTACTACAAAAATACTAAAGAGGATGAATTTGTTCCCGGTTTGATGCATGTCAATCTGGGTGGCTATGGTATATCTGACATAAATTTTGTAGCTGCAGTTGATATTGATAGAAACAAAGTAGGCAAGGATCTGGCTGAAGCTATTTTCACTCCGCCTAATAACACTTTTAAGTTTTGTGATGTACCCAAGACAGGAGTAAAGGTTGAACGTGGCATGACCCACGATGGGTTGGGGAAGTATCTTTCTCGGATTATCACTAAGGCGCCAGGTTCAACTGCTGATGTGGTGAGCATCCTCCGAAATACTGGTACTGATGTGGTGATTAATTATTTGCCGGTGGGTAGTGAAGAGGCAACTAAATGGTATGTAGAGCAGATATTGACTGCTGGCTGCAGTTTTATCAACTGCATACCTGTTTTTATTGCTCGTGAGCGTTACTGGCAAACCCGCTTTGCTGAGAGGGGATTGCCTATCATCGGCGACGATATTAAGTCTCAGGTTGGTGCCACAATCACGCATCGTGTATTAACTAGACTTTTTCGTGACCGTGGTGTCAAACTGGAGCGAACTTATCAGTTGAACATCGGGGGCAATACTGATTTCTATAATATGCTGGAGCGAGAGCGTCTTGAATCTAAGAAGATTTCCAAGGAAGATGCCGTTACTTCACAATTAGATTACGATATTGGTGCTGATAATATCCATATTGGCCCCAGTGACTATGTGCCCTGGTTGACTGACCGCAAATTTTGCTATATGAAAATGGAGGGTCGTACCTTCGGCGATGTTCCACTGAATCTGGAGGTGAAGATGGAGGTGTGGGATAGTCCTAATTCAGCTGGAGTGGTCATTGATGCCATAAGGTGTTGTAAACTAGCTCTGGACAGGGGTCTAAGTGGCACTCTTGTGGCACCTGCGGCTTACTTTATGAAATCTCCGCCAATTCAATATTCTGATGATGAAGCTCGTTTAAAGACTGAGGCGTTTATTGCTGGAGAGAAGCAAGAAGGCCCAGTCTCATTGCCTGAACAAAAATTGGTTAAGGCTAAAGGGTAAGTCGTTTTTGCGGCAAAGACAATAACCACAAACAATGTAGCTTAACAAAGTTGAACATCGCTACTAAGTTGCCTTACTTGACGGGCTTAATGGGTCTGATGAAGTCAGGTGACTTAGATGGTAACTGTGGTGATAACAGTAGGTTCTGGTTCATTGGATTTATATTCTCAGAAGCTTGCTGAGCGATTTAATATTTCAAGCAGCCATTCCCCTTGCCCAGCCGTGTTGTTATCTAAAGGCATCCCGCTAACTAATTTATCCCTGAACTCCTCGATGGGAGCGAATGGGAAGAAGTGATTTATCTCACTAAGAAGAGGATGATAGATTAGTCAGGAATAGCAAAGATGCCCAATTTAGTGGAAATTAGAGCAAATTTAGCGGCACGCATTACCAATCCCATAATGGGGATCTTGAGCAAAAGCGGCATAAAGCCTGATGCTCTTACCTTTATAGGATTAGCTATAAGCATCGGTGCTGCCTATGCCATTGCCACCGGGCATTTTTTGCTTGGCGGAGTGTTAATTTTAGTTGCCGGATTATTTGACCTCCTTGATGGAGCGCTGGCTAGATTCGTTAAGCAAACCAGGAAGTTTGGTGCTATTCTTGATTCCACAATTGACCGCATTTCTGAAGCAGCGATATTTTGTGGTCTACTGGTTTGGTATATGCTGGAGGGGAGCACTCTGGAAGTTGTGCTCATTGTTGCTGTTTTGATTGGTTCCTTTCTGGTTAGCTATGTAAGAGCAAGGGCTGAGGGGCTTGGATTGGAGTGCAAGATAGGTTTGTTTACCAGAGCGGAAAGGGTTATAGTATTAGCGATAGGCTTGATGGTAAATCAGATAGTTATCGCTTTATTGATTTTGGTAGTCCTTGTTTATGTCACTGTGGTTCAAAGGTTAGTTCATCTATGGCGAATTAGTGCCTAGGAAGGTGTGAATGGCTGTTGTCGTTATTGTAGGGGGGCAGTGGGGTGATGAGGGGAAAGGAAAGGTAGTTGATTTCCTCGCTGAGAAAGCAGATATGGTAGCTCGCTTCTCGGGAGGGGACAATGCTGGACACACTGTGATTAATCCTTATGGCGAGTTTCGGTTACATCTTGTGCCTGCAGGGATTTTTCGTGCGCATACAACTTGCATCGTGGGCAATGGCGTGGTGGTTAATCCCCCGGTTCTTCTTGAGGAAATAAACAATCTTCAAGAACATGGTGTCGATACCAGCCATCTTTTCATAAGTGACCGTGCTCACCTCATTATGCCGTATCATATTCTTCTCGACGGTTTGGAGGAAGAAAGGCGGGGTGGCAAGGCTTTAGGCACTACGCGAAGGGGAATTGGTCCTGCCTTTAGTGACAAGATAGCACGCATGGGAATACGCACTGGAGACTTGCTAAATAAAGATGCTTTTCGGAACCGTCTAAGCTCAATCCTGGAATTCAAGAACGCTGTTCTTTGCAAGGTGTATGGGAAGTCACCATTGTCAGTGGATGAAGTGTTTGAGCAATATTGCCATTATGGGGATAAGCTGCGTCCTTTTGTTCGAGATATTGGTCCCATAATTCGGGAGGCGATCAGGAATAATGGGCTGATTTTATTAGAAGGTGCTCAGGGGACATTGCTTGATCCTGATTTCGGTACATATCCTTATGTTACCTCATCGTCGCCATTGGCCGGGGGAGGGTCCCTGGGAGTGGGAATAAGTCCCAGGGAAATCAATCACATTGTTGGTGTGTTTAAAGCCTATATTACCAGGGTTGGCAGTGGTCCTATGCCTACCGAGCTAAAAGACGAAGTTGGTGAATTGATACGAAGAAAGGCTAATGAATATGGTGCTACTACAGGGAGACCAAGGAGGTGTGGCTGGTTCGATGCTGTAGCTGCTAGATTTAGTGGCGAGGTAAATGGTTTTACCGAACTGGCTTTAACTCACCTTGATACCTTTGACGGTTTCCCCTCCATCAAAATATGCACCGCTTATAGGCTTGATAATGAGATACTGGATTCCTTTCCCGGTGACATCGCTGTGTTGGAGAAATGCCAGCCTATTTATGAAGAGCTATCTGGTTGGCAGGGGCCGATTGATGGGATCCGTGATTTTGCACAATTTCCTTCAGAGGCTCGCCGTTATTTAGCCAGGCTTGAGGAACTACTTTGTTGCCCCATCAATTTGGTTTCAGTGGGTTCAAGGCGGGAGCAGATGATAAAGGTGAGGCCTACCTTTTAAAATTCTAAATACTAAATCCGAAATACTAAACAATATCAAATGACTAAAATCCCAATGGCCTAAACTATTTTAAGTTTTGAATTTGGATATTGGGATTTGTTTAGGATTTAGATTTTAGTGCTTGTGATTTAATTTGGGGTATGGGTAGATCGATCTTGTAGTTTTTCAAGGTTGCCTGAATAATCTCGGCTGATTTTCTGTCTGGCTCAACAAGGGGCAATCGTGGTTTGCCTACATGAAACCCAAGGTAATTCAAGGCATATTTAACCGGCATGGGGTTGGGAACAATGAACAAAGCTTCTACTAAAGGCAGTAGTCTGCGGTGGATGCTAGCTGCCTCTTCGTTTCTGCCGTTCAGGAATTTCTGCATCATTTCGCTTATTTGGTTTCCCACCAGATGAGAGGCAACGCTGATAACGCCGTATCCTCCCAAAGTCAGTATAGGGAGGGTGTCGTTATCGTTACCACTGTAAACCAGGAAATCATCTTTCGTCCCCTGGATAATCTTGGTGATCTGGTTAAGATTGCCACTAGCTTCCTTTACAGCGACAATATTGTCGATTTGGCTTAGCCTGATTACGGTATCAGCAGTGATGCTGGTAACGGTGCGGGAAGGGACGTTATAAAGGATGCAAGGCAGGGTGGTAGCCGAAGCTATGGCTTTGAAATGTTGGAACAAACCTTCTTGGGTCGGTCGATTGTAGTAAGGAACTACTAGCAGACAAGCATCGACGCCTATTTTTTCAGCCTCTTTAGTTAGTTGTTGGCTTTCCTTGGTGTTGTAGCTACCGGTACCAGCGACAATTGTGCCTTTGCTGGCTGTCTGCGATTTAACCTCAGCAAAAAGCCGGAGTTTCTCCTCAGTAAAGAGAGTAGGAGATTCGCCGGTGGTGCCGGAGACCACTACTCCATCGCTGCCAGAGTCAAGCAAAGCTTGAGCCAAGTTCTGAGCTTGTCGATAATCAACATTTCCGTCGGCATTGAACGGGGTGACCATCGCAGTGAGCAAGCGTCCTAGCTTATTCATTTAAACTGCCACCCCCCTTTTAGACACTATCCACCCTCTCTTTATCCCTTCTTCAGCAATCTGAACAGCATTCAAAGCAGCCCCCTTGCGTAAATTGTCAGCCACTACCCACATGACCAAACCATTAGGGCAGGAAATATCTTCTCGAATTCTGCCTACAAATACATGATTTGACCCTGATGCTGCCCACGGTTGCGGATAACAACTAACGCTAGGGTCATCAAGCACCTTGATTCCAGGTGATTTGGCCAGTAGCTTCCTTGCTTCTTTGGCAGAGATAGGCGAAGTAAATTCCACATTGACTGCTTCGCTATGCCCAAACCAGACAGGGACCCTGACACAAGTGGCTGAGACAACTATATCCTTTGAATGCATTATTTTCCTTGTTTCTTCGTTCATTTTCCATTCTTCTTTAGTATAGCCATTGCTCAAGAAGACGTCTATCTCTGGTAACACATTAAATGCTATTTGATGAGCGAAGACATGAGGGCATACGCTACGACCCTCTAAGATTAGCTTTGTTTCCCGAGTTAGTTCATGTGCGGCGGCAGAACCGGCCCCCGATACCGCTTGGTAGGTGGATACGGTGACCCGTTTTATCGGGTTAGCTTTATGGAGCGGATAAAGAGCTACTACCAGCTGGATTGTGGAACAATTTGGATTGGCGATTATCCCGTTGTGTTGTTTTATATCGTCAGGATTTACCTCGGGGACCACAAGGGGTGTCGAAGGTTCCGATCTAAAAGCAGCGCTATTATCGATGACTACCGCCCCAGCTTTAACAGCTACAGGGCATAGTTGTAGGCTAACATCAGCGCCAGCGGAGAAAAAGGCAATATCGATATCACGAAAAGTCTCCGAAGTAGCCTCCTGCACCTCAAATTGACGGTGCCGAAAGAAAATCTCTAGGCCACTTGAGCGCTCAGAGGCTAAAGGGCGCAATTCGCCCACAGGGAAGTCTCGCTCTTCGAGTATCCTGATAAATTCCTGTCCCACAAACCCCGTTACACCTACAATAGCTACATTGAATCCTTCCATAATAAGGTCCCTTACAGTTTTTCTAGTAGCGAATCTAATCCGTAAATCAATCCCTTTCGCTTTACTACTTCTTTGATGGCGAGGATGACGCCTGGCATATATGCCTCACGACTTATTGCCTCAATACGCAAACTTAATCTTTGTCCCGCTCCACTGAATATAACCTCCTGCGCGGCCATAAACCCTGGTGACCTCAAGCTATGAACGGCTATCCCTTCTA
The DNA here is from genome assembly GCA_030627025.1 of Dehalococcoidia bacterium. Classification (GTDB taxonomy): domain Bacteria; phylum Chloroflexota; class Dehalococcoidia; order GIF9; family AB-539-J10; genus CG2-30-46-19. The sequence continues at coordinate 5,546 of DAOUSX010000001.1, read as the reverse complement.
TTTGTCCTCCTCTGGTATTAGGAATTACCTCTGTTTCTGTTTTGGGGTAGGTGAAAGGTTTGCCGCGGGCTTTCGACATAGCGTTTGCTGTATTTATCGCTGTTCCTGAAGGGGCATCGACTTTTTTAGCGTGATGCATTTCGATAATTTCAGCGTAGTCGAAAAACCTGGCAGCAAGTTCTGCTAGCTTGGTCAAAACAGCAGCCGATAAAGAAAAATTAGGCGCCACAACCGCTCCAATGCCAGAACTTTGGCATAACTGGTCAATTTCGGCGACGTTTTCTTCCGAGAGCCCGGTGGTGCCTATAACTAGGTTAGCCTTTCTTTTAGCAGCAATACGGGCTGCTGCCATGGATGCTTCAGCAGTGGTGAAATCTACCAAAACATTAGCATCACATTGCTCCAAAATAGAATCCAGGTTAGCTGAAAAACGAACCACCATCCCCACTATAGGAAGATACCTTTGAGTCACCTCTTTCTCTACAGCACCTACCAGCACTATCTTGTCCTCTTGGGCGATAGCATTGATTATCTCCTGTCCCATCCTACCCAGGGCACCGTTGACTACCACTCTTATTGGTTCCATTTCCTCACCTTGCTAACGCTTTGTTTCAATCAGGTCATGTATTATCCTTCTCACGCCGACCAGAGTAACGTTGCCTTGTTTCCCTTTGCCCGTATCGCTTTGGTGATGAGGAAGGCTCTATCCTAACATTGGATGGTTGAGAAAGTCCTTCAGATATCGCTTTACGGGATAGATTTATTCTACCTAGTTCATCGATTTGGATTACCTTGACCGTTACTTCGTCGCCGACCTTAACCACATCTTCAACTTTGGGAACATAGTGAGGAGCAAGTTCGCTAATATGCACTAATCCTTCTTTGCCAGGAATGATCTCCACCATGGCCCCGAAGTTTAGCACTCGGGTTACTTTGCCAGTATATATCTCGCCTAGCTTTATATCTTGGGTTAAATTCTTAATCCTGTCCATTGCTTTTTGGGCTGCTTCTTCGCTAAGAGACCCAATAAGCACAGTGCCATCGTTCTTAATGTCTATGGTTGCCTTGGTCTCCTCAATGATAGACCTGATGGTTCTGCCCCCGGTGCCAATGACAAAACCAATCTTGCTTGGGTCGATGGTCATCTGGTGCATCCTTGGGGCGTATGGACTAAGTTCGGAGCGGCTGGTGCTTAATGTCTCGTGCATCTTACTCAGTATTTCCAAGCGAGCCTGCCGCGCTTGTTCCACCGCTTCGGAGAGGACTCGATGTTCGATTCCCTTAAGTTTGATATCAAGTTGTAGTGCGGTGATTCCTTCAGTTGTGCCGGCAACTTTGAAATCCATATCGCCGTAGGCGTCTTCCATTCCCTCTATATCAGTTAGCAGGACATATTGGTTTTCATCGGTAACGAGTCCTATAGCTATTCCAGCTACGGGTGCTTTAACTGGCACACCGGCATCCATTAACGATAGACTTGAGGCGCAAGCACTTGCCATGGAGGTGCTCCCACTAGAACTGAAAACCTCGGAAACTAAACGAATAGTATAATAAAAATCCTCTTCTCCAGGCAATACTGGCGCGATAGCTCGTTCTACTAAAGCGCCGTGTCCAATTTCTCGCCTTCCCGGTGAACCTACCCGCTTTACCTCCCCTGTGGAGAATGGAGAGGAGTTGTAGTGATGTAGGAATCGCTTGGTTTCCTCTAATCCCAGACCATCCAACAGCTGTTCCTGCCCAGTAGAGCCCAAAGTAGTGACCGTTAATACCTGTGTTGCTCCCCGAGTAAATAATGCTGAACCATGAGTACGTGGCAAAAGGCTAACTTCACTACTGATGGGGCGAATCTGGTCGGCTTTACGACCATCCAAGTGTTGTTTTTTCTCCAAGACCATTTTTCTCACTACTGCTCTGAGCTTGGTTTCAAGGGCTAGCTCAATTTCTTTTTCGGGAAAGGAATCAATTAATTTTTGTTTTAGGTCTTCTTTTACTTGAGCTAGAGCTTGTTCCCGTTGCGTTTTTTCCTTTGTTTGCTCCAAAATTTGACTTAATTCATCCTCAACCAGTGAAGAAACCTGAGTTAATAGTTCAGGAGCAACTTCCTTTGCCGCGGGTTCTATCTTTGGCTTGCCACAAACCTGCACCAGCTTTTCCTGAAGCTCGATAATCTCCTGGTTAGCTTCATGACCAAATTTAATTGCCTCCATTATTAGGTCTTCAGAAGCCTCCCTAGCACCTGCTTCCACCATTACTATTGCATCTTTACTACTGACGACAACCAGGTCAAACAAGCTGTCTTCAATCTGAGTAAATGTAGGGTTCAACATCATATTATTGTCTATATAGCCAACATGGACTGCTGAGATTGGTCCATAAAATGGGATGTCTGAAATGAGTAGAGCTGCTGAAGCGCCGATGAGAGCGCATGTATTGGGATTGTTTTCCTTATCTGCGGAAAGCACTACAGCAATGATCTGTAGCGCATGGTTAAAATCTTTGGAAAGAAGAGGGCGTAGAGAGCGGTCAATGAGCCGACTATTTAATGTTGCCTCCTCGCTAGGTCTACCTTCGCGTCTGATAAAACTCCCTGGTATTTTACCAGCGGCATAAAGCTTTTCTTCATAGTCTACCGTCAAGGGTATAAAGTCTCTTTCCTCTTCCTGTTCCTCTTTTTTAGCGCAAACAGTGACTAAAGTAACGGTATTTCCATAACGAACGGTAACAGAGCTATCAGCTTGTTGAGCGAACTTCCCAGCTTCAATAATAAGATTCCTGCCTGCTATTACCTGTTCTACTCTGTGAGACACGTTATTTCCTTAAGCCTAACTCAGCGATGAGAGAATGATATTGCTCAGGTTTTCTCTTGCCAAGATATGTTAGTAGTCGCTTGCGTTGCCCTATCAGTTTGAAAAGGGCACGTCGAGAATGTTGGTCATGAATATGCACCTGAAGATGCTCTGTTAGTTGTTTTATCCTCTCAGTAAGCAACGCCACCTGGACCTCCGTAGAGCCAGTATCACCCTCTTTACGTTTAAGTTGTGTGACAGTTTTCTTTTTCTTTTCTGTTACCATTTGCACTTCCCCGTAGATATTAACTCATTGTGTTAAAATATAAAACGTTATTATACGAAATATAAGTGTCAAGAGCAAGAAGTTTTTCAAAGGCGGGATTCATCAGCTATCTTGGTGAATTGACTGGGCGGGTAAAGGCAATTATAATTTAGCCCAGGAAGGCGATTTTGCTACACGAAAGTTGTGGTGTTTTCGGAGTCTACAGTTCGCAGGTAGACATAGCTCGTCTTATCTTTTTCGCTCTTTTTGCTCTCCAACATCGTGGACAGGAAAGCTCTGGCATCGCCGTTAGTGATGGACGCGAAATAAAGACACATAGGAAAATGGGTCTGGTTTCTCAAGTTTTCACCGAAAGTAATCTTACCCAGCTTAGCGGCTATATTGGCATCGGGCATAACCGCTATTCCACCACTGGTTCAAGACAACCTGCCAATCCTGAACCTATTCTTGCAAGAGCAGAAGAATTGACACTTGCTTTAGCCCATAATGGCAATATCCTTAATGCTAAGCCGCTCCGTGATGAACTTCAAGAGGGTGGCTATAGTTTTGATACCTCTACCGATTCTGAAGTGATTGCTAACCTGATTTTAGCCTCTCCAGGCAAGAATTGGGGGGAGAGGATTAGGCATGCTATGGCACGTCTTCAGGGAGCTTACTCCGTGGTACTGATGAGTCATGATAACCTTATCGGAATTCGTGACCCTATGGGCGTGCGTCCTCTTTGTTTAGGAAGTATTGACAGTGGGTGGGTCATCGCTTCAGAAAGCTGCGCTTTAGACCATATAGGTGCGCAATTTTTGAGGGACATAGAACCTGGTGAAATTGTGATTATTGACCGAGATGGGATGAAAACTTTCAAGAAGGAAAGCGGCAAAAAGGCGATGTGTATCTTCGAGTATATTTATTTTGCTCGTCCCGACAGCGTCATTGCAGGCAAGTTGCTGTATAAAGCAAGGCAAGCCATGGGTGAGATGCTAACTCGGGAATATCCAGTTGATGCTGACCTTGTTATGGGTGTGCCCGATTCTGCTACCGCTGCTGGCAGTGGCTACGCTAATGCTTCAGGCATCCCATTTTGTGAAGGAGTAATGAAAAACCGTTATGTGGGGCGCACTTTCATTGAACCCGACCAAAGATTAAGGGAACTCGGAGTTCAACTGAAATTTAATCCTCTCGCTGAGATTATCAGAGGGAAACGTCTGGTTGTTGTTGATGATAGCATTGTGCGTGGCACTACCACCCCACACGTGGTTGGTCTGCTCAGGAAAGCCGGTGCCAGGGAAGTTCACCTTCGTATTTGTGCTCCCCCTATCCGCCATCCGTGCTTTTTAGGAGTGGACATGGCAAGGGAATGGGAGCTTATCGCTGCTCAAAAGGATGTTCCCATGATTAAGGATTACCTTGGTGTTGATTCTCTTGGCTATCTCAGTCTCGATGGCTTAATTGAAGCTGTTGACCTACCCAGGGATATTTTCTGCCTTGCTTGCTTTACCGGTGACTATCCTATCCCGGTGCAGATGGGAATGGATAAGCTTGCCCTGGAAGCGAAACTTGAAGAGGAAATGATTGCAAGCCAGAAATAAACAAACCTATGCTCGCGCCGGGGTCAATATCGGGGTAGCCAATAAGATAAAGAAATTCATTGCCCAAGAGGCTAAAACCACTTTCCACCCCGAGGTGTTAAATTTCGGCTCCTTCGGTAATCTGTTCCAGTTCAAAGGATATGAAGAACCTGTATTGGTCTCCAGCGTTGATGGAGTAGGCACTAAGCTCAAAATCGCTTCCCTCTTAGCTAAAAATGACACCGTAGGCATTGATATCGTCAATCATTGCGTTAACGATATTCTTTGTTGTGGTGCTTCCCCACTTTTCTTCCTCGATTACATCGCCATGGATAAGCTCCACACCGAGCAGGTGAAAAGCATTGTTACCGGCATAGTTCGTGCCTGCAGGGAAGTTAATTGCTCTCTTGTTGGTGGTGAAACTGCTGAAATGCCTGGTATTTATTCCCCGGAAAATTATGATTTAGTGGGCTTTATTATTGGTGTGGTTGAAAAAGGGGGAATTATCGATGGCAGCTCCATAGTGCCGGGCGACATAGCCCTTGGCTTACCCTCTTCCGGATTGCACACTAATGGTTATTCTTTAGTGCGGCGGGTCTTCGGAATAGATGACGACCCTTCCCATTTACATGAATTCTATCCTCAGCTAGGGAAAACCCTGGGAGAGGAATTATTGATGCCGCATCGTTGCTATTACCGTGAACTCAAGCCAGTTCTGTCATTAATCAAGGGGTTGGCTCATATCACCGGTGGTGGCTATGAAGGGAACATACCTCGCATCCTCCCTGAAGGAACTGGCGTCCATATTGATAAAAATTCCTGGGATATGCCTCCCATTTTCAAGCTTATCCAGCAACGAGGGAATATTGACGAAGGGGAGATGCATCGGGTATTTAATATGGGGATGGGCAT
>DAOUSX010000019.1 GCA_030627025.1 Dehalococcoidia bacterium | reverse complement strand
GAAAAGCGAGGCTAACTTTTTATTGCTTCTTCAACCACTTTCCCTTTTGGAAAGCTTGCTTCAGGCTGAATACCAAGCATAATCACCTTGCAGCCTATCTCTTGAGTCAAATAACTAGCTAATAACGATGGGGAGAGGTTGTGGGTAGAAGGGGATACATCAGCTATACTATCTTTGTCGATCACCTCTATAGTTCCAGGCTTCTTTCCCATATCAGCAGCATCAATGAAGATAACATGGGAAGGGGAAAGTTCTCTTATTGCCCCGGTAAAGTTCTCTGGTGCAGTTCCAGCGAGGAAGACTTGATATTTGTCTGGAGGGTTGCTTTTTTCTATCTCTTTAGCTGCCAGAAGACCTGGGGAGTCACTGCCATAAAGTTCATTACCTATGCCTAAGATAGCTACTTTTGTGGCAGTCGAAAGCTCTCTTTTTAAAGCCTGGGTGGCTTCTTCATTCACGGCTAAGGACCCCACAGCTCGAATAGAATAAGCTCGCGGCGGCACTTGGGACAGAGAAATCTTACATGGTCAGCCCTGGTTATAGGGATTTCAGGGCGAGGAGCAGTTTCCGGTACAAGGTCCAAATCTTTATATAGCATTAAAGCCAAACCTAAGTTGCTGTAAGCCTTGGCTCCTAATTTTTGTGCTACCCAGCGGATATGCTCCGCAGTACCAATAACAGCACCGCAGTGCTCGCAGATGACCAAATCTTTCTCAACCTCAACCGTAGCTTCAGCTCTATTATAGGTAGCCAGGTCATATTCGTTAGTAAGCTTTATCCCTTTTTCAGTAGTGCAATACCTTTGGCATTGACCACAGAAGATACAATGGTCATAGTGTAAAGTTAGCTTTCTCTTTCCGAAAGGTTGAGATTGCTTCGCTGCCCCTTCGCTATGCTCAGGGCTTCGGCTCGCAATGACATCCGTAACCTCAATAGCCCTAGCAGGGCAAACCTGAGCGCACCCACCGCAACCTATGCACTCTTCCTCCACATACTCAGGTTTCCCCCTGAAGGTCTCCGGTGGGATTGAAGGTTCATAGGGGTATTTAATGGTATACGGTCCCCGAAATATGGCTGTTACCGCCTCTTTTAGCTCTCGAAGCTTTGGCCTCTTCATATTTACCTTCATACTTAACTCCCTAGTATTAACAGAACATCAGCGGCAGGTCGAATAAAGACATCTATTATCCAGGGAAAAGCTATTCCAATACCTAGGCAGAGGGCAGCTAAAAGCACCATGGGAATGCACATGAGCATTGGTGCCTCCTTTACCTTTTGCAACTTCTCTGGCAAGCTGCCAAAAAAGATATACTTTTCAACCTTTAAAAAGGAAGCCATGGTTAATATACTTCCTATGGCAGCGATGGCGGCGAACCAGGGATAGCCAGCTTGTATCGCGGCAATGATAATGATAAGTTTACTCCAGAAGCCGTTGAATGGTGGAAAGCCACTGATGGAAAGAGAAGCTATGGCAGAGGTAATGCCAGTTACCGGCATCTTTTGATTTAACCCTCCTAATTCCTTTAGCTCCCTGGTCCCCGTTTGCATCTCAACTGAACCAACGTCGAGGAAAAGCAATCCCTTGAATAAAGCATGGTTTACCAGGTGGAAAAGCCCCCCTAGGATTCCCAAAGGAGTGGCTATCCCTAAACCTAAAAGGATATAACCCATCTGGCTTATGCTATGGTAGGCTAGAAGCCTCTTGGAATCCCATTGACCCAAAGCTAGAAAGACGCCCAGGAGTAAAGAGATTGAGCCGAACACCATTAAAATCCAAGAAATGGTTGTTGTCATTTCAAAGATGCAGAAGAAAACTCTTATCATCCCGTAAAGGCCGATTACTTTTATGAATACACCGGAAAGGATAGCAGAGACTGGTGAAGGGGCAGTGGAGTGAGCATCAGGTAGCCAGGCATGAAACGGCATATAGGCAGCTTTTAATCCTAGACCGCAAAGGAGCAGTATAGCGGAGAAAAGCAGTATCGGAGTTAATCCCTGTCCCGCTAAAATCCCGTGCAACTCCACTATGTTTAAAGAGCCTGTCATACGGTAAAGGAAAGCTATGCCGGGTAAGATGCATAAAGTGCCCACAGTGCCCATAATCTGGTATTTGAAGGATGCCTCGAGGTATTCATGTTCCACTCCAAAGGCAACTAAGGCATAGCAAGCAACGGCAGCTATTTCTATGCCTATGTATAAGTTGACCAGATCCGCTGCCAGAGGCACGATGTTCATCCCGGCAATCATTAACATAAGGAGGATGTAATATCTTGGTTTTGATGTATACCTCTCCATGTAATTTACGGAGTATAGAGAAGCAGCAAGACAAATAACGCTGATGGTAATCAGCATAAGCAGGCTTAAACTATCTATGCTGAAGTGGATTCCTAAGGAAGAACTATGCCCCCAATCGTAAGAGATTATTTCTCCTTTCATGACTGTGGGGACAAGGGCTAAGGAGAGAACGAGTAAAGCAGCGTTTGCCACATTGGTGAAAACATCGCCGCTCCTCTCCCAAACACGGTAGAAAACAGCTATGATTGCCGCTGCTGCCAGCGGAATAATCACGAACAAAAGAGGAAAGATGCTCATCCTTTGAGCCTCCTTATCTCTGAGATATCAAAAGTGCCATATTTTTCATGTAGACGAACTGCTGTCACTATCATCAGAGACATTACCGCAAGCCCACCTATCATGGTTATAAGACCAATAGTTTGAAACAAACCTCCGACTTCGCCTGCAGCATAACCCAGAATCAGCAGGAGAAGCGCTACCGACTGCACCATCAAAGAAATGCCGATGATGATTTTTATTAAATTCTTCTTTGCTACCACACCATAAATTCCTGTTAGGAAAAGGATGGCACAGAGGACATATACTGGTATCATTTCTCCCTCCTTCCCACCTTTCTAATAACAGCCCAAATACCCGCCGCAGCCGCTAGAAGAACCAGTACTTCCCTCAGGATGCTCAGCCCTGCTGGACCTTCAATTGGAGCTGGTGGTGGTCCAAGCTCAGCAAGCCCTAATCTGGGGAAAGCAACTAAGAAGAAAACTATCACAAACACCGCCATCGAGATTAATACAAAGATGTCGTTAGGCTCGGGTCTTATCCTGATAGTAATATCTTCGCCAGTAGTCTGCTTTAATGCCCAGAAAAGCAGAGGTATCAAGATGCTAAAGGCAATGATACCCCCAACGCCCACCTCTAAAGAACCAAAAACGAAGGAGGCAATGATAAAGAAAAGCCCCGCTGCAGCAAGTGAGATAACAGATGTCCTTAGCTTTTTTACCTCAAGGGCAACAAAGCCGGTTACTATTATCAAACCTAGAAGAATCTCAATACCTATCATGTTCTTTCTCTATCCTATGCTAGCCATCACAATAAACAGGATAATCAGCCCCCAAAGACACCAGGAAACGTAGTTTGCCAGGCGACCATTATGCAGTAGCTTTAGAACTTCGCTTATAGGGAAAACATGCTTTCCATATGAGTAAATGTCGAATGCCGCTGCCTCACCTTTATCATATGCCCTTTTAAGACCCTCCATATTCCTTATGGTATCGTAGAACTCCGTGCCCAAGACTCTGGTATCACGGAGCCCTGTTAACCGCCCCGGGGCATGGCTTAACGAGTCCGTTGTCCCTTCACCGGTTGTCTCTCCACCAATGTAAAGAGGAGCAGTGCGGGCAACTCTAATACGCCCGGCAAGGTAAATAAGTCCACCAATAGCCAGAGCAACAAGGAGCAAGATGGTGCCCGAGGTCGGGCTCCAGATGCCAGTCCAGGAAATTGCCGCCGGGAACGCAGGAAAGCTTATCCCCACAACTGGACCGATAAAGTAAACCAGGGGAAGTTGGGCAAAGATTCCGAAAACCACACATAGAACAGCCAAAACTACCATAGGAAATCTCATGGAGTGTTCTGCCTCTTTCACCACTCCTATTTCTCGGGGCTTATCACCCAAAAATACAGAGTGTCCTACCTTGATGAAGGAGGCTAAAGTCAAAGCGCTTCCAAACATAGCGACAACCAGAAATATCCAGTATTGTGCTGCCCCTGCTTCTATAATGCCCTGATAAACCATCCACTTGGAGACAAAGCCATTCAGCGGTGGTACTCCAGAAATGGATAGAGCGGCGATAAAGAAGGCAACCATGGTAAAGGGCATCATCCTGCCCAGTCCGCCAAGCTTCGCTAAATCCATTGTTCCTGCTCTACGCTCCACGGAGCCAGCGGTTAGGAAGAGACAACTCTTATAAATGGCATGGTTCAGCATATGAAATATTGCTCCGGCAATTCCTATGGGTGTCCCGGTGCCAATACCCAGAACCATATAGCCCACCTGGGATACGGCATGGAAGGAGAGAAGCTTTCTCAAATCATGCTGAATCATGGCCATCATCACAGCAGCGATTATAGTTACTGCTCCGATGATCATGAGGAGAAGGCTCATGGAGAGATTCAACTCAAAGAAGTCCAGAACTATTCGGGACAGCAGATAAATACCCAACAGTTTATCCAGCGAAGCGGGAAGGAAAGCCATGACCGATGCCGGTGAGGCTTCAGCCATATGAGGTATCCAGCTATGCATAGGCATAGCACCAGCTTTGGCAATAGCGCCAATCATTATCAACACAAATGCCGAAATCGCCATGGCGCCATGCAAAGGTATGCTCACTTCGCTCAAGGTAAGTGAGCCACTGAGATACCACAAAAAGCCAACACCCATAATCAAGGCGAGGTCAGCACCTCCTAAAATCATCATGTTCTTGTTGGCAGCATCAAAAATCCTCTCCGGTGAGGCATCCCGAGAGCCTATGGTGGTGAACAGGAACAGTGCTACCAGAATAATTCCCCAGAAGCCAAGGAAGGGCAGGAAGTTGTCGGAGAGCAAAGCTCCATTTGCTGCTCCCACGGTGAGAAGAATGTAAGGGTAATATTCTCGAAGTCTTCCCCTTCCCTCCATATATTTCATGGAGTAAAGTGAGATAAGAAAGCCGAAAAGGGAGACAAACATAATGAGGAAGGAGCTAAAGTGGTAGGAATAAAAATCAAGAAATTTAACCGGGGCAAATCCAAGCTCTGCGGTTTGGAACCGCATCTCAGGGCTGAGAAAAATCAAAACGGCGATTACTAAAGTGGCTAACGTTACTACGGCAGTAAAGCCTTCCCTCAGCCACTTTATCCTATCAGGGATAGCGAAACAAAGGGCACCGGCAATTATGGGGAGAAACACCGCCCAAAGAAGCATACTAGAGTTCATTCCAGCAATTTACTCCTTGAGCATCCTTTAAATTTGTTCTTAATTCGTTCCGTTTTCTCCCAAGAGAGCTTAAGGAGATCCTTCTCAGTTAAAGTTCTCTCACCTGTACCGTCATCTATCCTCATCATTCGGTTAGTGCAGCAATAGCAGGGGTCAACAGAGGCTAAGATGATGATGATATCAGCCACCCTTTCACCAATAAATCGGGATCTAAAGCAAGGAATATTGACATAACTCGGGGCTCGAATCTTAAGTCTAGCCGGGCAATTGGTTCCATCAGAGCGGACATAGTGAAAGCATTCTCCTCTGGGCGCTTCTTCAACACCTATTCCCTCTCCTGGCGGTATCTCAGGAACCTCAACTGCGATAGGCCCCTGGGGCATCTTCTCCACACATTGCCTTATAATCTTGATTGACTCCAATATCTCAAGAAGTCTTACCACTGCCATAGCCAGGACATCACCATCCTCTTGAACAATCACCTTCCAGTCCACCCTATCATAGGCAGCGTAGGGATAATCGCGGCGGATATCTACATCAATTCCAGCGCTCCGAGCCACAGGACCGACGGTACACCATTTGATAGCATCCTCCTTGCTTAACTTCCCCACACCTTTGAGCCTGGCAAGAAGCACAGGGTCATCCAATACGGCACCGATGAACATATTTACCTTGGGCTCAAGTTCATCCATTGTCTTCAGGATACGGGAATAATCCTCTTCCTTTATATCCTGTCTCGTTCCACCGATCTTCATCATGGCGTAAGATTGCCTGTTCCCAGAGATTTGCTCGAAAAGATTACAAACTAACTCTCGGTATCTCCAGGCCCACATCCAAACGGTATGGTACCCGATATAGTGTCCCGCTAATCCAAACCAGAGCAGGTGGCTGTGAATCCTCTCCAGCTCAGCGACTATAGACCTGATATACCTTGCCCTTTCGGGGATCTCGATGTTTGCTAGGTCTTCCACGGCATTGCAGAAGGCTATAGGATGGGAGGTGGAACAAATACCGCAAACCCTCTCAACCAAGAAAATAACCTGGTCGTAGGTCTTACTTTCAGCTAATTTCTCGATACTTCGATGGTTCCAGCTTGTTCTCCAATCTATATCTACAATCTTCTCCCCTTCAACTACCACACGGAAAAGCTCTGGTTCTTCCAAAAGGGGATGATAGGGACCGATAGGAATAGTAGTTCTCATTTCTCCCCCTTCTTGCTAATATGCTTTCTGTAAAGGCCTTGTTCCTCTTCTGTCCTGTAGGGGAATTGCCCTTTATGCTCTCTTCTAAGGGGATATTCTCCTTCGGGCCAGTCATCCCCCAATATGAATCGCTTCAAATTAGGATGATTTCTGAAATTCACCCCCAAGATATCGTATATTTCCCTTTCAATATATTCAGCCCCGGGTATGATTAGGGAAACTGTCTCAATTTCAGGAAAGGGCATAGGGACAAAGGTTCTTACCGAGACTATTTTGCCCAAAGCATCAAAGGAAAAGTGATAAAGCATCTCGATTCCTTGTCTAGTATCCAATGCTGTCATGGTAATAAACCTTGCACCCAGATCCCCAAAGAGATACCTGACCACATCTTTAGCATCCTCTTTTCCTACCGTGACATATATCCTTCTGGGAGATTTCTCCCATAACTCCCTCATCTTGTCGGGGAATTTTTCTTTTACCTTTTGTACCAGATTTAACTCAGCCATTTTCCCTCTTAAAGCTTTGCCAGAGCCTTTACCACGCCAGAAATAATAGCCTCCGGTTTAGGAGGACATCCTGGTATATATACATCTACAGGGATTATTTTATCTACAGGACCAACTACGTGATAACCACCATCAAAAATGCCGCATGAGCAGGCACAAGCTCCTATAGCAACAACCATGCAGGGTTTTGCTGCCTGCTCGTAAACATGTAGAAGTCTGGGAAGCGCCTGCACTGTCACTACCCCGGTGACAAGCAAGATATCTGCGTGCCTTGGCGTCCCCACAAGTAGGATGCCAAATCTTTCCAAGTCAAATCTCGGAGTCACGGCATCCAAAATCTCGATATCGCAATTGTTGCACGAACCTGTACTAAGATGGAAAACCCAGGGCGATTTCTTGAATCCCCATTTCTTTATACCACTTAACCGATGATTATTGTTGCCCACTTTTATAATCCTACAGCAGCCAAAATTATCCCTAAAAGAGACAGACCAAGTACAGGTAGCCAGAACAACCTTAGCGCTTGATCAATTCGGAATCTTGGATTCACGTTCTTTACCAAAATGATGAAAACCAAAATTAGCGCATACCACAAGATAGTCCATGGAGTCCACACGGTTTTGGCAAATAGCGTGAGCATAAAAATAGGAAGGGTGAATAGCAACATTGCTTTAGTCAGCTTAAAGATTGCTAAGGTCACCCCGGAATATTCGGTGTACGGACCGGCAATTAGCTCAGTCTCGGCTTCGGCTATATCAAATGGCACAATGCCTAACTTAGCTGGCATGCAAAGTAGGGTAACAACAAATGCAATGATGCACGAAGCACCTTGCAACAGCATCGCTCCATGCACTGCTTGATAACCCAAGATGCCGCCTAAGGAGATTATACCGCCATTCTTCACCACCACAGTGAAGACGGCAAAGAGGAGAGCTGCCTCGTAAGCTAGCATAAGGTTCATTTCCCGACTGGCCCCCAGTGCCCCAAAGGGGTTCCGCGAAGCTGAACCAGCAACTATCAATGCAATCGCGGGCAAATATAACAGATATATAACGACTATGAGATCGCCAACGAAACTAGCCCCAGGAAAGATATTAGCCATCCAGACTATCGTAGAAACCAGGATTACCGCAGTGAATCCAAGAAATGGAGCGATAAGAAAGCTTACCCTGTTGGCACCCTCAGGAATGATGCTTTCCTTTCCCATTAGCTTTATCACGTCGGCAAAAGGCTGATACCAGGGTGGTCCGACCCTCCATTGAATTCTGGCGGAAACTTTCCTATCTACCCAGGTGGAAAGAAGCCCAGCCACCACCGTGAAAGCAAACCCGTGAAATATTATAAAGTAGAAGAAATCCATTGCTCCGTGTGCAAACATCTATGTTCTCCTGAATACAGGATGATGTCCTTTTATGCTCTCTCCTAGTAGAATTTGTTTTTCGCCCACTTCCTCAACTTCCTCAAATGTCAATGCTCCTGCGGGGCAAGCAAGAACACAGGCGGGCTCCTTGCCCTCTGCTAGCCTGGCAGTGCAAAGGTCACATTTAGAAATAATGTAGGAACGGATATCGGGCTCAATTACCCCGAAGGGACAGGCAAGAGTGCAGGACCCACAACCAATGCACAACATGTTCATCCTTTTTATCACACCGTTATCTAGCTTCTTGATAGCATCTTCAGGGCAAGCAGCCATGCAAGCAGGTTCCTGACAATGCCGGCAAATGAAGGGCAAGGTAACATCCTCTCGTAAAGTCCCATAGCCAATAGCAGCTCTAAATTCATTATGCGAATAGTGACAAGCCGCAGAGCAAGCTTGGCAGCCAATGCAATGGTCAATATCAACAAAGACTCTCTTCATATTATTTCCTTAGAATCCTTACCCTCTCCGGTGAAGTTTCAAGCTCACCTTCAGAATTAATATTCCACTCAAAAATACTCCGTATCTCTGCTGAATACGAAGGCACACTAGCTACCCCTAGTCGCAGCCTATCGGGTACTTGAACAGGTAGGACAATTTCTCCACTCCGCGAACTCACCAGCACTTTCTCTCCATCCTTGACTCCCATCTCTACGGCATCTCCAACGCTGAGTTTGATAAACGGGGAAGGGAATTCCTCCTTTGCCCAGCTCAAATTACGGGTAATAGAACCATCGGTAAAATGCGCCGTGCTCTCACTAGCGATTAAAAGATAGGGATATTCTTTATCTTCAACGGCACTTTCTTTTATTAGCTCATTAATCTTCTCTACCAATTTAGGGATATCAG
>DAOUSX010000025.1 GCA_030627025.1 Dehalococcoidia bacterium | reverse complement strand
GCATATGATATGAATAAACAGAGAGAAAGAATAGAATTCCGTCCTCCAGATTCAACCTGCAACCCATATTTAGCTTTGTCCGCTATGTTGATGGCAGGACTTGATGGAATAGAAAAAAATATAGACCCGTCTGCTGAAGGATTCGGTCCTTTTGAAGTAGATATTGGTGAAATGCCAGAAGAACAGCGCACTAAAATTAAAGCCCTGCCAACCTGCTTGGAAGATGCCCTGGCTGCCCTGAAAATGGATCATGACTTTTTATTAAATGGAAACGTGTTTACCAGTGACTTGATAGAGGCATGGATTGAATATAAGCTGAATAATGAGATAAACCCCTTACGAGCTAGACCACACCCTTACGAATTCGAGTTGTACTCTGATATATAGGGAGTACCGAAACCGGCGGCAGGCTAACCTTTGCCATGGATTCTTACATTGCTAGTTACATTAATCTCTATGGGCTGACCGCACTTAGGACATGAGATTCCCATAACCAGAGGCTTCTCCATCATCCTTTCCACGAGCGTCGTAACTATAGAATCTATGTTATCCAGCCGCTCATCTATCAGGTCAAGACGCTTAATTAGCTGTTGGGCATCTAACTCTTCGGCACTTTTTATGATTAACTCTCCCTAATCCCCCTTAGTCCCCCTTTTCTAAAGGGGGATTTAGAGGGATTTTTATAAACCCTTCTCCACAACGCCCAGAGCCTCCAGTTCATCTTTATCCCGTTCCATCAGCTTATCTATTTGTTCTGATACAGTGCGCTCCAAGTATTTACGAAATGCATCTCGCGCCGCCGGCGAATTACGCACTGCCTCCTTGGCTCTCAGCCATTCATCGCTAATTATCTCGTTGATTTGATCAGGACTCATCGGCTCCTTACCATGCCAGATGCTTTCTAGCCTGTCCAGAACCCGCTTCGTCATTGACCTCTTCAAACGATCAAGAGAAAAAACTTCCTCCCAGGCATATTCTTGTTCCACTTTTCCCTCAGCCATAATTTATTCCCTCCTATGCAGTATTATAATAACGATTAACGATTATTATCGGTTTAACTGTGTAGCTTGTCAAGATATTGATTTACAGCGGCAAAAGATATACATTATTTGTTAGGGGGTGATTAAAAATGCCAGAAATAGAAGTTGGGAAGGTAACGGATTTTTTTGCCCAACCAGTAGTGGCTGGTATCGAACTAAGCGGCACGGTGAAGACAGGGGATAAGATCCATATCAAGGGCGCCACCACGGATATGGAACTTGTGGTAGAATCCATGCAAATTGACCGTGTAGATATCACTACCGGCAAACCCGGCGACCTCATCGGCATAAAAGTTCCCGATAGGGTGAGGCGAGGCGACAAAGTCTACAAAGTTACTGAATAGCCTTCACTAAATTGGCCATTTCAATAGCTTCCATAGCAGCGAGGAAGCCTCGGTTACCTTCTTTTGCTCCTGCCCTCTGAATAGCCTGCTCCAGAGTATCAGCGGTGATTATGCCCTGTATCACCGGTAGCCCGGTATCTAAAGTCACCCGTCCAATTCCTCTACTTACCTCAGAAGATATATATTCAAAATGGGGGGTCCCGCCGCGAATTACAGCGCCAAGGCATATTACGGCGTCGTATTTACCACTCTGCGCCAATTTTTTAGCTATCAGTGGAATTTCAAAACAACCTGGCGTCCAGGCAATATCAATATTTCCTTCCTCAACACCGTGACGCAACAGAGCATCCTTCATCCCCTCTAACAACCTGGTGGTTATCATCTCGTTAAACCGAGAAACAACAACGCCAAATTTCAGTCCCTTGCCTACCAGTATTCCTTCATAACGATTAGTCATCAGCTACCTCCTTTATATGGAGCAGATGTCCCAGCTTCTCTTGCTTGGTCTTCAGGTAATTGACATTGACCGGATTAGGGGAAACTACCAGGGGAACAATTTCCACTATTTCGAGTCCATAGCTTTCCAACCCAACTACCTTCTTAGGGTTATTTGTAAGCACCCTTATTTTATGTAACCCCAAATCGGCTAAGATCTGAGCCCCAATGCCGTAATCCCTTAAATCAGGCGCAAAACCTAATGCTATATTAGCCTCAACGGTGTCCAGCCCCTGGTCCTGAAGCGCATAAGCACGAAGTTTATTATGAAATCCAATCCCTCTCCCTTCCTGCCTCATGTACAAAAATACCCCCCTGCCCTCTTCAGAGATTCTCTGCATTGCTAACCTGATTTGTTCACCACAATCGCACCTCAAGCTTTCGAAAACATCCCCGGTAAGACATTCACTATGAACGCGCACCAATACTGGCTCATCCCCGGATACATCCCCCCTAACCAGGGCAATATGCTCTGCAGGGTCAACAATGGATTCATAAGCTACAGCCACAAATTCACCATATTTAGTGGGCAACTTGGCTTCAGTTACCTTGTGAACTAGCTTTTCATGGCGGTGCCGATAAGCAATAAGCTCCGCTATGGAGATAATCTTCAAGCTATACTTCTCAGCCATAGCTTCAAGTTCTAACAACCTCGCCATATGCCCATCTTCATCCATAATCTCACAGATAACACCGGCAGGATAGCGCCCAGCGAGTTTGGCCAGGTCCACAATGGCTTCAGTATGCCCTGCTCTCACCAATACTCCACCTTCTCTAGCACGAACAGGGAATACATGCCCCGGTTGAACCAAATCTTCAGGTTTGGTATCAGGATCAAGCACCGCTTTTATAGTTTGTGCCCGGTCGAAAGCGGAAATCCCCGTGGATACCTTATCCTTCGCTTCAATGGATACCGTGAACGCAGTCGAGTATCTTGAAGTATTGTGCTGAACCATCAATGGTATTCTCAATTCATCCAGCCTTTGCCCGATGATAGGAAGGCAAATCAATCCCCGACCATGTTTAGCCATAAAATTTATCGCTTCAGGAGTGACTTTCTCCGCAGCCATGGCTAAATCACCCTCATTCTCCCGCGACTCATCATCGATGATGATTACCACCCTGCCCGCCTTTATATCTTCAATTGCCTCAGTAATGGAAGCTAACATACCACGTGCCTCACTTTGTAAATCCATATTCTTCAAGCAGGTCAAAAGTCAAATTTCTACCTGCCCTTCTATTGATTCGCTCCAGGTATCTGGCGATAACATCCACCTCTACATTAACTGCGCTACCAGGCCTCTTCTCACCCAGAATAGTGTGTTCAATTGTATAAGCTACTAAAGAAACTGAAAAGGAAAAATCGTCAACATCGACAATGGTAAGACTAATACCATCGACAGCAATAAAACCTTTTTCAGCAACATATGACATTAATTCTGACGGTACCGCAATCCGCACAATACGTGAATCTTCTTGAGGAGTCATCGAAATCACCCTCCCCACATCATCAACATGTCCCAATACCAGATGACCACCAACACGTCCCCCCATTGCCAGGGCTCTTTCCAGGTTCACATGGTCACCATAGCGAAGCTCACCAAGATTGGTGCAATTCAATGTCTCAGGCATAACATCAACACTAAACCCATCATCATTCAAAGAAGCTACCGTCAAACAAGCCCCGTTAACCGCTATGCTATCGCCAGGTTTGGTCCCCTGAAGCACCTTCTCGGCTGCAATAACCAGGCGATTCGCGTCCGCTTCCCTGACAATACCAATTTCTTCTACTATGCCGGTAAACATTTCTTCACCCTTTTACATATCCACTAACCAGTATATTATCGCCAAAGCTTCTGACGTCAACCCGAATTAGACGGTGAGCCTCAATCAAGGAGTCAACTCCATTCCCACCTACTGCCATTCTAGCCCCATCACCACCAATGACAATCGGCGAAATAAACACCAGAACTTTATCCACTAAATGACTATCAAAAAATGACCCAAGCAGAGCACTCCCCCCTTCCACCATCACACTGACTATCCCGCGCTTTGCTATTACCCTGGACAACTCCTCCACATCTACCTTCCCCTCTTTTGCCGGTAATTCCAGCACTTCAACACCAGCCTGGATAAACTTTTCCTTTTTCTCGATATCCATAGGTTTCACCGTGGCAATCAAAGTTTCGCCAGGTTGCCTGAAAACATTGGCCTCTAACGGCGTTCTTCCTTTACTATCAACAATTATCCGTAATGGCTGTGATTTCGTATTGCCCCCTTGACCACAGCAACCACGGGCAGTAAGACGTGGGTTATCAATAAGCACAGTATTTACCCCGATCACTATAGCGTCCACTATATGCCGCACACTGTGCACATATTTCCTTGACTCCTTGTTACTGATCCACTTAGATTGCTTGGACCTGGTGGCGATCTTGCCATCAAGGCTCATGGCAAATTTAGCAATGAAGAATGGCAAGCTAGTGGTGATAAATTTAATGTAGGCCTCATTTATTTCCTCAGCTTCTTGCTGATGTTCACCGACATAAGTTCTAATGCCCGCTTTATTTAGTTCTTCTACCCCACGCCCTGAGACCACGGGATTAGGATCAAGCAAAGCTATATGGACTTCTTCTATACCAGCGTTGATTATCGCTTGTGTGCATGGCGGTGTTTTACCATAATGGCAGCAGGGTTCCAGGGTAACATACATAGCAGATCCCCGTGCCTTTTCTCCAGTCTGGCGAAGCGCCATCGCCTCTGCGTGAGGCAAACCAGCAGGCTGTGTATGTCCCACACCAACCAGGGCACCACCCTTAACCACTACCGCCCCTACCGCTGGATTTGGACTGGTGTATCCCAGAGCTAGCCTGGCTAGAGATAGAGCACATCCCATATAATCCTCAGATGCTGCCATCACTTAACCCTCCTGGTAATCGTTAGAATACCTGCTTGCTGTAGGACCACTCTGCCCCTGATACTTGCTTTGCAAACAAGGTGAACCATAAGTCCTTTCTGCTAGTGAAGTCAAGCGGAGAAAGGAAATTTCGCCATCAATTTCCACCAGCTCGGTTACATCATCCATGTCTTGTCTGACATCAGTATAAAAAGGATGACGCCAAGTTTCAAACCCGAGGAGCTTCTTGTCCAGATGTATATCGACACTCGCTGGCTGAATGCAATTTGGATCGAGAGGCTCAATGACTGTCCTCCCTCTAGCAATCTCCTCTTTAATCGTGCGGCCGCTGAGCACCATAGCCTCAGTCAAGGATTCTAGCACTCGCCCTGACAAAAGTGCAAACAAAGCAAATTCCTCCCACAGTTCTCTATGCTCATATTTCTATTTCTTTAGCCTTTACCCTATGACTAATAAAAGTCCCGTTATCCTTCAAAGAAAACCCTTCTTCCATATATCCCAGGGCTTCCATGATTTCTGTTTTTTACAATTCAGGTATAGTCCAATTTTTCACCCCGAGAGAACTTCGTTGCTCTTATTGTATAATGACAACGAATAGCATTGACTGATTTAGACAGGCGAATCAGCACTCTGGCTCAATGGATGCGTGAATCCAAGCATTTGGTTGTCTTCACAGGTGCTGGCATCAGCACAGAATCAGGATTGCCTGACTTCCGAGGGCCAGATGGCATTTGGACCCGCCAGGCAAAGGGACTATCCACCCCGGTTCGCTCTTTTGACACCGTGGAGCCTAATGCAGGGCATATGGCTATTGTTGAGCTGCAGAAATTGGGGAAATTAGCTTTTCTCATCTCACAAAATGTGGATAGCCTTCACTTGAAGTCTGGGATTCGTCCAGACCTGCTAGCGGAGCTGCATGGCAACGTTACCAAGCTGAGGTGTACCCGCTGCGAGACCGAAGTGGATAAGTCTGCCGCCCTGGATAGATGCTCTTGTGGCGGCAAGCTGGTCTCCAGTGTGGTTGATTTCGGCCAGTCCTTGCCCCAAAAGGCATTGGCTGACTCCTACTGGCATTCAGAGAGATGTGACCTGTTTATAGTTGTTGGCTCCAGTCTTGTGGTCACTCCAGCCGCTGATGTGCCCAGGGCAGCTCTGGAATCAGGAGCCAGGCTGGTGATCATCAACCAGGGTGAAACCCCATTTGACCGACTGGCTCATTTGAGGTTCTGGGAAGGGATAGGGGAAGTCTTACCTCCAGCAGTGGCTCAGCTGAAAGGGTTAATGAAAGCATCTTAGAATGACTGCGAAAGAAAAGCTTAATTTCAGCATACAAGAACCAGCTTCCCTTGTAGCTCGCTCGTCAGATGGATTGCCCTGCCCGCCTTCATATAATGGTTGATTTCATCTAGAGATAGCTTCCGTAGAGCAACACAGGTTATCAAGTATTTATTGAGTTTATTGAGTTCAAATTAAGGAGGGGCAATGTATTTCGCAGGCTGGCGAAAAACACTAAGGGGGATTACCTGCGCCTTACAGCTTGCAAAAACTCATCTTCGTTAATGCCAAGTTGCTTAAGGATGTCTGAAGTCCCTTAACCACCTCTCTAGCCTTAAGGGGAGGTAGTTTCGTCATACTGTTATTGTAACCCGCTGGGTGCTAGTTTCCTCCGGGACTTCCTCACCACGCTCTCTACGATATTCAAGGCAGAGCTCAAGCGCCTCTTTGATATTAGCCAGGCATTCCTCATAGGTCTCGCCTTGAGCATGGGCTTCTGGAATAAGAGGACAACTGGCTATGTAAAATCCGTCAGGTGCTTTCCTGATAATAGCGGTATATTGCATTCTCTCTTTCTCTCACTAATTATAGCATAATCATAATCAGAGCTATCTCCAGACAGGAAAGCATTGGCAGTCCGTGTACCTACAATTTCAGGCGAGGCAACTAATCAGCCAGACCCTGCATATATACGCTGCTAACTTCACTGGCAGCTTAGCCACAAAGGGAATCACGCCTATCCTTGTTTAGAGCAGACCTCCTTGACTTCCCTATCAGTAAGCTCTATAGTAGGTATAAAAGGAAGTATAAAAGGAGGTATTAAATGGGCAAAGCGGTAAAGATAAATATCACCCTGCCCGAGGAAGAGCTAAGAGATGTGGATGCCTTCGTCCAGAGGCAAGGGAATACCAGGAGTGGGCTCATCCAGCAAGCGCTGCGATTTTTCATAGAGCAGAAGGAGAAGGAAAAAAGAGAGAAAGAGAAGCGGGACGGACTGATAAAGGCAGCATCGGAGATAAGGCAGCTGAGGGAAAAGTCAGGCAAGTGGGACGGGGTAGCCGAGATAAGGAAGTGGAGAGAAGCAAAGTGAAGATGCCACTCAGATACGTCGTGGATGCTAGCATCATAGTCAAGTGGTTCTCCAAGTTTGAACAGGATGTTGAGAGCTCGGAAAAGCTGCTGAACAGCCATATCGAGGGAGCATCCATGCTCGTGAGTTCCTCTTTGGTTCTATACGAGGTTTGTAACGCCCTTCGCTTCAATCCAAATTTTGGTGAAAAAGATGTATCACGGGCAGTCACAAATCTCCTCAAGCTGGAGCTTGAGTTGGTGGATTTTTCCGAGGTATTCGAGCCAGCAATAGAGCTTGCCTTTTCCTATGATATTACCATATATGATGCAGCATATATTGCGGTTTCACAGACACTCCATATTCCATTGATTACTGCTGATTATAGGCTCCTGCCCAAGATTAAGGACTTACCCTTAGTCGTGCCTTTAAAGGAAATGAGGCTTTAAGCCCTAGAATGGTCTTCAGGCCTGGTCAAGCCCGGCATATAGCTCGTCAACTTCCCCTTGTAGCTCAATCGTTAAAATGATTGGTTCGGCTACTTTTCAAAGCAGAAAAAACTTCGAGCACTTTTCAGCAAGCACCTTTAAGGAGGAATAAAAACTTTCCCCTCTAAAATCACCTGCCACATAAATCTTATGGATTTCCTTAAAGTAAGTGTTTAGAGCCTTCTCAAGTTTATCTCTCTGTGCCTTTTTCATTTACTTTGGAGAGCGTTTACTAAGCTAATAAACAAACTGGAAGGGTGTTGAACAATTTAATCTTCGCTCGTTGAAATCTTGACAATTCGTTCAATAGCAGCTCTTAGCCTCTTCAATTGAGCTCCAAACTTAGCCCAATCTCCTTCCTTTGCATAGCTTTGACTTTTCATAAAATGCGTCTGCGCCTGCCGAGCCACTTTGCGAACTTCGTAGCGATTTACATAGCCAGACGGAGTTAACCAGTGAGCAATGCTATCTATCACTTCTTGCGTTGGAAACCATCTATATTCACTGCCGCTTTGGTCAGATAGGGTGATAAATACGTGCCCTTCTTCCTGCCCAATCGTCCCAGCAAAGTTAAGCACAATAGCCATAAATACCTCATTAGACCGTGAATTAAATTTCTAATTGGAGAGGGCAAATAACTTACTTTTGATCCCAGCCTCGCTAAAAAACTTAAAAGGATTTATTAGAATGTGTTTGATTGCTTCCACCTTCTGTCAAAATTCTCAGTTACTGCCTCAAATATGTTTTTATTTGCATCTTTGTTTAAGGTTATAGCGAAGGATTCTTTGCCTCCTAGATCTTTAATGCTATGCCCTAAAACAATCAAAGAGTCAGATGAAATTATGTATCTATCGTGAATATCCGTATTCGGGTAATTCCTAAACTCTATATTTGGCTTTTCTAATTTGAAATCTTGAATTTCCCGCAAGAATCGTCCCTTTTCCTTCTCCCTAAGATTATCCACCCTTGTTAGAAATTTAACATATTCATTCTTGATGTCCTTTAAAATATCTAACGTTCTTTCGCTACAGTAAGGATCAACAATT
>DAOUSX010000170.1 GCA_030627025.1 Dehalococcoidia bacterium | reverse complement strand
TGCCACGCCTTCGGCTCGCAATGACAATAGAAAAAGTCGCAATGACACTCGCCTTTACGTCATTGCGAGGCACGTCTTCCCCTGTCATTGCGAGGCATGTGAGTGCCGAAGCAATCTCCAAGTTAAATCCTAAACTCAAAGCACTAAATTCTAAACAAATTCCAAGACTGTTTTGGTCATTTGGATTTTTCCTGGTGGGATTGTCACTCCGTTAGCCAACGGGCTAAACAAATCCCAATTTAGTAGCCTTCAGCTATCAGCCGGTAGCTGACTGCTTTTTGCATTTTGACTTTTATTTGTTTTTGCTTTCCAGCGACAGGGTTACCGGACCATCATTGTGGATGTCCACCAGCATGTATTCCTGAAAAACCCCTGTTTCCACCTTAAGCCCGAAGGAACGAACTTGCTCAACGAAGAACTCATAAAGTTCCCTGGCTTTATCGGGTGGAGCTGCTTCGGTAAAACTGGGGCGTCTTCCTTTCCGTGTATCAGCCAATAAGGTGAATTGACTGACTACCAGAATTTGCTTTCTTGTTTCTAATGTGGAAAGTGAAAATCTGCCTGCCTCGTCGGAGAAGATACGCAGGTTAACTACCTTGTCTGCTAGGTAGCGGGCGTCTTCTCGTGAATCATCTTTGGCTACACCGAGAAGGACCACCAGCCCTTGCCCGATCTCTCCAACCGTTTTGTTACCGACGGTTACTGAAGCATTGGTAACTCGCTGCACTAATGCTTTCATCGCCGCGTTTTGGCAAGCCACTGGCGATACTTTTCAGCCATTTTTCATCCTTATTTGACTGTGACTCGGATCAGGATATCTCCGGGTACGCCATCGGTTATCTGGCGGGCGTTGCGCAGTTTTACCACGCTGCCTGTTTTCACTCCTGAAGGAATTTTCACCTCCAATTTCTTCCCCTGTCTGGTCAAAATCTTATTCGCTCCCTCAGAAGCCTCCCTTTGAGTGATGGTAAGCTCATAGCGAACATTTTGTCGGTAAGGCTTTCTAGTTTGCCCAAATATTTCGTCGAGGTTAATCGTTTGTCCCGGCCAGGCTTCAAATCTTGTGCCGCCACGTTTGCCATACACTTTGAAAGAGAATCCTGTTCCTCTCAGCAAGTCGCCGAATATATCGTCGAGAAAGCTGAAACCAAGCCCTGCTCCACCAAAATCTTTCATTAAATCTTCGAAAGTAGTTCGAGTGGCAGGACTGCCAAAGATATCGCCGATATCGCCCACTGTGCCGAATTGGTCGTATTGTTTTTTCTTTTGAGGGTCGCCGAGAATGGCGTAAGCCTCGTTTATCTCTTTGAATTTTTCGTTAGCCTGTTTCTCTTTGCCTGGATTGCGGTCAGGGTGATATTGCATTGCCAGCTTTCGGTAAGCTTTCTTAATTTCTTGGGCTGAGGCGTTTCTGGGAACCCCTAAAATGCGATAGTAATCCTTAGCCATCGTGAGAGCAATTATAGCAAATTGTTCCTGCTATTTTCCCTTCGCCATTCGTTTCAGTTCATAAAGCTTGGTGATGGCTTCTAAGGGAGACATGGAATCAATGTCGAGCTTGAAGATTTCCTCGGCTAATAAAGAATCTTTGGTGAAAAGTGGAAGTTGTGGTGCCGTTGCTTTGCCTCGAATCTTGCCTTTGCCAGTAGTGCTCTTGCTTTCCAGGCCAACTAAAACATCCTGAGCTCGATTTGTCACTGATTTAGGCAGACCAGCTAGCTGAGCTACGTGGATGCCGTAACTCCTGTCGGTGCCTCCAGGGATAATTTTATGTAAGAAGATAACCTTATCTCCTTCCTCAGCCACAGCGACATTGAAATTCTTCACCCTGGGCAAGGTGCCGGCAAGCTCTACCAGTTCATGGTAGTGCGTGGCAAACAGAGTCTTTGCGCCCAACTTCGGTGCTCCGTGAATGTATTCCGCCACTGCCCAGGCAATAGAGAGCCCGTCATAGGTGCTTGTGCCTCGTCCAATTTCGTCCAGAATAAGCAAGGAGCGAGGAGTGGCGTTATGCAGAATGTTTGCTGTTTCGGTCATTTCCACCATGAAGGTTGATTGTCCCGCGGCTAAATCTTCCTGAGCCCCAATTCTGGTGAAGATACGGTCGACGATACTGACTCTCGCCGATCTGGCAGGAACAAAGCTACCAATTTGTGCCAGAAGGATGGTCAAAGCTACCTGTTTGAGATAGGTGGATTTTCCCGACATATTTGGTCCAGTGAGTATGATGATCTGACTATCGCTATTGCATAGATATGCATCATTGGGAATAAAATTATCGCTGCCCAAGCTTCTCTCCACCATGGGGTGACGTCCCTCTTTAATGTCGATGACATCCTCGTTAGTCAGCTCTGGTCTGGTGTAGTGGTAGCATGATGCTACTTCAGCAAGACTGGAGAATACATCAATTTGGGCAATAGCTCTGGCGGTGGCTAAAATTTGTTCACCTCTAGCGCCTATCTGCTGGCAAACCTGGTTAAACAGAGCGGTTTCAAGATAGGTTATCTTTTCCTGTGAGGTAAGAATCAGCGATTCATACTCTTTTAGCTCGGGGGTGAAGAACCTTTCGGCCTCAACGAGGGTTTGCTTGCGAATATAATCCTTGGGGACCAGATTGAGATTTGCCCTGGATACCTCGATGTAATAGCCGAATACTCTGTTGTACCCCACTTTCAAGGATTTAATCCCGGTGCGCTGTTTTTCCCTCTGCTCCAGGCTGGCTAAATATTGTTTAGCCTTGGTTGAGCTGTGGCGAAGCTCATCTAGCTCACTGGAAAAGCCTTCCTTAATCACATTTCCATGTTCAAGGTCACCGGGTTCATCAACAATTGCTCGGTCAATTAAATCCATGATCTCGGGGAAAAGCTTTAATTCGCTAACTAACTTGTTAGGGCAATTATCGAGCGTTGCTTTCAGCTGAGCTACCTTTTCCAGACTTGTGCGCAACGTTATCAACTCCCTGGGCATTGCCTTGCCACCTCTCACCCGGTTCACTACCCTCTCTAAATCGGCGATGTCTTCCAGCAGGGCCATAGTTTTTTGGCGAACTAAGCTATCGTTATAAAACCAGCTAACCGCCTCTTGCCGTTGATTTAGCTTATCTATGTCAAGAAGGGGCTGAGCCAGCCAGCCTCTAAGCAGTCTGCCTCCCATGGCGGTCCTGGTGGTATCGATTAAGGAGAGCAGGGAGTTGGCGGTCTCCCCCCACCTTCCACCCTGAAAAAGCTCCAGATTGCGACATGTCTGGCCATCAAGAGCCATAAAGGAATCTGTAGAGTAGGTAGCAAGGCTGGTTAGCTGAGGCAAGGCCTCCTTTTGAGTTTCTGCTACATAATGGATTAGCGAGCCAGCAGCCTTTACAGCCAGAGGCAAATGGGCAC
>DAOUSX010000197.1 GCA_030627025.1 Dehalococcoidia bacterium | reverse complement strand
GGGCTGCCACCACACTGGCCTGGGGCGTGGGGAAGGATGCGGCCGGCATGGCAGGGCCATTCCTTTTTGAGAAAGTGTTGCACCTTTCCTCAGGGCCAGGCGTGCTTGGTGCGCCGGTGGGAGCACTGGTAGGATGTTTGGTCATTGTCTGGATAGTTACATTCCTGGTAATATTTAGAGGAGTCAAGGTAATAGGCCCAGTTTCGCAATATGTGATGATTACCGCCTGGGCCTTTCTGGTCATCCTGGTGATAAGAGGGTTAACTTTGCCCGGTGCGGTTGAGGGACTCAACTATTACCTTGCTCCAGACTTTAGTCTGCTGGGGAAAGGAGATGTGTGGTTTGCTGCCTTTAGCCAGATTGCCTTTACCCTCTCCCTGGGAATGGCGGGAATGTATGCCTACGGCAGCTTTATAACCAGGCGAGGGGACATTAATAATAATGCGGTCATAACCTCTCTAGGAAATTGCGCCACCAGCTTCTTCGCTGGTTTTGCCGTATTTAGCATTGTTGGTTTTGTCATGCAAGCTTTGTCCGTTCCAGTTGGGGAGGTGGCTGCTAAGAGTGTGGGCTTGGCCTTCATAACCTGGCCCATAGCAGTATCCATGTTGCCGGGGGGGAATAGCTTTTTTGGCGTCATCTTCTTCCTCTGCCTCTTCCTCTTAGGTCTATCTTCATTGTACTTCTTGGCTTATGGTGGAGTAATTTCTCCTCTCATGGATAAATTTGGCTGGGGCAGGACAAAAACGGTGGTGGGTGTTTGCGTCATCAGTTTTGCCATAGGAGTTATATTTACCTGTGAGGGAGGCCTTTATTGGGGGCCGGACATTTTAGACAGGGCGGTTTCCTTCTATGGCTTATTGCTAACAGGTGCCCTGGCTTGTCTCGTTATTGGCTGGGGATTTCCTGCCAGCAAGCTGAGGGGGTATGTCAATGAGACCTCGGATTTCAAAATTGGAGTCTGGTTTGATTGGATAATAAAAATTGTCGTGCCTGTGGCTTTGCTTTTCGTGGTAATTTATGGAGGCTTTATACCGGACATAGAGGCGTCTTACTCAGGGTATCCGAGGTGGGCCAGTTCATTTATCTGGATTTTCCTGCTAGTAACCTTAGGTTTGAGTTTTCTGTTTGCATCTTATAAGACGAAAGGGGCCATTGCTACAAGTGAAAAATCGGAGGTGAAGGGAAAATGAATGCAGGTGCAATAGTTGCCGCGGTTATCATGTGGATAATATTCATCGGGGGATTGTCGTGGTGC
This sequence comes from Dehalococcoidia bacterium, assembly GCA_030627025.1. Classification (GTDB taxonomy): domain Bacteria; phylum Chloroflexota; class Dehalococcoidia; order GIF9; family AB-539-J10; genus CG2-30-46-19. The sequence continues at coordinate 1,604 of DAOUSX010000197.1, read as the reverse complement.
TTCTCTCGATGGAAGAGGACCAAGTGGGAAGACTGAAGTGGTGGCTATTTGGGTAGATTCTGTGGCGGGGCTTTAGCAGTTCAATTGTGGACAACTTTTCCTCAGTTGTCCACAATTGTTTGAATGTCTTTAGAGTTCAGCATAAAGGAGGTAATGTTATGGGAAAGAAATTCCGAATGCTAAACATGGCAGAGGTAGAACGAACGCTGTCGATGTCCGATGTATTGGGGTTGGTGGAAAAGGCGTTTGAGGAAAGAGGGCGAAAGCGTGTGCAGATGCCGCCTAAGTCTTACTTATTTTTCTCAAAGTTTAGTGGTGATCTCAGGATAATGCCGGCCTATCTGGAAGAGATGGATGAAGCAGGGGTGAAACTGGTTAACGTACACCCTAATAACCCATCGAAATATAATCTACCAACCGTGTTAGCTACAATTGTGCTCTTTGACCCTGAGACTGGCGTACCGATAAGCATCATGGATGGAACGCGTATCACTGCCATGCGAACAGCGGCTGCCTCCGGGATAGCAGTCAAATATCTAGCCAGGAAGGATGCAAAGGTGCTTGGTATGCTAGGAGCTGGATACCAATGTCTGTTCCAGTTGGAAGCGGTGAGCGAGGTAATGAAAATCGAGTCGGTTAAGATATTCGACGTGATTGAGAAAAAAGCCGAGAACCTCGCTGTGATGGCAAGGAAGAAGCTTGGCTTGAATGCCAGGAACGTAGCTACTGCCGAGGAGGCGGTAAGAGGCTCGGATGTCGTGGTCACGGTCACTCCTACCAGGACGCCCATAGTGCAGGGTGAGTGGGTGGCAAAGGGCATGCATATCAATGCCATAGGGGCTGATGCTCCAGGGAAGGAGGAACTTGAGGCAGGGATACTTAACCGTGCCAAGATTGTGATAGATGACTGGGAACAGGCCAGTCATAGCGGCGAGATAAACGTGCCCCTGTGCAAGAAGATAATAACAAGAGCAAATATTTATGCTGAGATAGGGGAGATAGTGGCTGGTGCTAAGCCAGGAAGGGTTTCGGAGGATGAAATTACCGTGTTCGACTCGACAGGCCTGGCTATCCAAGACGTTATAACAGCGTGGCGCGCTTACGAAGTGGCAGAAGAAAAAGGGATAGGGCAAGAGATTGAGCCTTTGTACTGCTGAGATTCTTCGTCGCTCCGCTCCTCAGAATGACAATCTTCTTGTGCCACCCTGAACGAAGTGAAGGGTCTGAGGGATTGTTTGGTTGCTCTTCAGAATGGCATGAAGCGAAGGGTTCATGCTAAAATCTAATTAAATATGCCTCTTGAAGCTCTGCGCATTATTGATGCTAACCTGAACCGGGCGTCTGAAGGTTTGCGTCTCCTGGAGGATATCGCTCGCTTTCTGCTCAACGATGCCGAGATAAGTCAGCAGTTAAAAGGCATGCGCCATAATCTAGCCCAAGAGGCTAAAGCGTTAGGCGTGAAGCTCTTGTTCCAGAGGGACTCAGAACATGATGTAGGTGCAACCCTCACATTGCCCTCTCCCTTCGAGGGAGAGGCTCAGCAGGACTTGCCTGGTCTGGTTATGGCCAATGCTAAAAGAGCTGAGGAGTCGCTACGTGTAATT
>DAOUSX010000042.1 GCA_030627025.1 Dehalococcoidia bacterium | reverse complement strand
GCAAATTCCTCTGAGAGCTCCTTCATCATTGCTTCATCTAGATCGAGGTCATATTTTTCCATTTAGCTACCCCCTACCTTTATTTTTATTGCCCCGGTAGGGCACACTTTAATGCAATCCATGCATAGTACGCATTTATCCTTGAACACTGCTTGAACCTCATAATCCTCGGGAGCAGTTTCTTTGAAACGCTCGACTTTAGTGGGAGCGACTGCAAAAATAGCCTGAGGACAAATTTGAAGGCATTTTTTACATTCATAAGGAGTAGCGCATTTATTTTTATCTATCTCGATTTGAGGTATCACCTTACCATTCCTCTTTCAGACCGGGGAGCTTCTCACGGTCGATAAGGCTTATTGCATCTTGCGGGCAGGCGTAGACACATACCCCGCAACCAAAGCAACGCGTCATATCGATATTTGATTTTTTCGTGGTAACCTCCATTTTTATAGCCCCAAACTGGCATCGTTGTACACAGTCCCCACATCCTGTGCACTCCTCATAATTTACCTTTGCCACTTGATGCCCTTTTAGCAAGAAGGGCTTTATGCCATAGTCCAACCTCACCCTTATGGCAAGACAATCAGGGTAATCACAAAGGCAGATGCCACCAATATACGGAGTGCCGAAAGTCATTATTGTTATGACCATCCCCCGCTTATGCCAGTGTTCAATATGTTCTTTTGCCTCTTCAGTGGAGAGAAACTCCACGCCACCTTTGTATCTCTCTGGCCATTCCTCCCAGCGAAACATTCCAACACCTAACCCAAGACAAGAACGGGGCCGCTGCTCCCCATCCTCCAGGGTTGCCCGGGTAGCTCTCCTGCAGACGCAATCAATTCTGGCTATCGGATGAGCTATCTCGACCATTTTCTTGGCATCGTCCAGGGATACAACCTGTCCCCCCATTGTTTCATGGTACTTTGAGTATCCCTCCTTCATCTTTTCAAAAGCTTCGGGGTTATCTTTTAGCTCTATGAGTGGTTTGTAATAAAATGGCCCTCGAAGCTCCTCCAGAATCATTGGCTCCTTTTCCTTGCCCTTCTCCACTTTCTTGTATAACGGCCTGGCATAGTTCTTTGGATTCAGATACCACCGACCTTTATCTCCATATTTTTCACACAATTCACACATGCTTTTACTCCTTATGGTAAATTTCCCCCAAAATGGTACACTTTGAAGGCAGGTTTTCCAAATGGTCGTTCCTTGAAAGCGCGAAGGTAAACAGGATTCTTCATCAAACATTAAACAGGAAAGTAACTATGTCTCCATCCTTGACAAGATAGTTTTTGCCCTCTGTTCTGAGCATGCCTCTTTTCCTCGCCTCAGCTAGACTGCCGCACTTCTGTAAATCATTGTAGCTGATTACCTCAGCTCGGATGAATCCTCTTTCCATGTCAGAGTGGATTTTACCCGCTGCCTTCACTGCTAATGTACCACCGGGGATAGTCCAGGCCTTTAACTCAGCAGAGGCTGTGGTGAAAAAGGAAATGAATCCTAGAAAGTGGTAAGAAAGATCGACAACTCGATCGACTGCCGGTGTAGTTAGCCCCATGGCTTCACGAAATTCCTCAGCTTCGGTGTCGTTGAGCTGAGCTAATTCCATTTCCAGCTTTCCGCACAGGGCTACTACAGTAAATTGAGGGTAGAGAGAATTCAGCTCGTTTTCTAGCAATGTGGCTTGTGGTATTTGTTCCTCTCCAATGTTGAGAATAACCATCATGGGTTTAACTGTGAGAAATTGGTAGTTGGATAATGCCTTCAGCTCCTCTTTAGTGATATCTTGTTGCCTTATAGGTATATCCTTTTCCAGCCCCGATTTTATTTTCTGTAGCAAGTGTTGTTCCTTCAAATATGCTTCACGCTCTGAAGCTTTAGCTCCTTTTAGAGCCTCTTCCAGTTTTACCAGTCTCTTTTCAATTATAGTCAAATCGGAAAAGGCAAGCTCTAAATCTAAGTTAGCTATATCTCGCTGAGGGTCTATGCTTCCTTCAGGATGTGGAAGCTTTTCATCTTCAAAAGTGCGAACTACTTGAAGCAAAGCATCAGCAGTAGTCAGGTAATTTAGAAATTCTCCTTCCAACCCTCCACCTCGGCGTGGAGATTTAGGCAAGCCGGCAATATCCACATAAGTAACTTCAGCGGGAATGGTTTTCTTAGGCTGAAACATATTTTGAAGTACCTCTAACCGTGAATCGGGTACTTTAGTTATCCCTACATTGGGTGTCAGTGATGAAGAATAAGCGGCAACTTCAGCCTTGCCTTTGGTCAAAGCGTTAAAAATAGTTGTTTTCCCACTTTTAGGTAAGCCTGTAATGGCAATTTTCATATGCATATTTTACCACAACTTTGAACTTAAACTTGATGACAGAGATATTCAATTCCATGATAAAATACAAAAGATGTTCTACATCCTTTATGGGGAAGACGATTTCTCTATTTACCGGGCTTTGGGTGAGATCAAGGAAGGATTAGGTGATGCCGGAACGCTGGCGGTTAACACTGTGAGCTTGGATGGTGAACATTTGACTTTGAACGAGCTCAGGCATAATTGCGACACTGTTCCTTTCCTATCGCCATATCGGTTGGTGGTGGTTAAGGGTTTGCTCAAGCATTTTGAGCCAAGAAGAGGCGAGCTGCGCTCTGGCAGCCGTGCTGTTACCAAAACTGATGATAAGTTGAAGGAATGGAAAGATCTGGCTTCTTATATTAAGCAAATGACACCAACCACGGCATTGGTGCTAATCGATGGTAAATTAAACAAACAAAATCCCTTATTGAAGGAGCTTTCACCATTGGCTGAATCGAGGAGTTTCTCCCTGCTGCGAAGTAAAAGGTTAACAACCTGGATACAGCAATGGGTGACTAAAAAGAACGGCGCTATTACACCTGAAGCAACAGACTTGCTTGCTCAGCTTATCGGTGGGAACCTATGGGCGATAAGCAACGAAATCGATAAACTTCTCCTTTATGCTCAAGGACGCAGCATCGAGGAGAATGATGTCAGACAATTGGTAAGCTATGCGCAGGAAGCCAATATCTTTGCTTTGGTAGATGCTGCGCTTGAAAGACGACCCGAAATAGCTCACAGGATACTTCATCGATTGTATCAAGAAGGAGCTTCATCCGCTTATGTCTTAGTCATGATTACCAGGCAACTTCGCTTGATAGTACAAACTAAGGAATTGAGTTCACGATTGTCACAAACTCAAATTCAAGCTAAATTAGGCTTGACAAGTTATAGTTTGGATAGGACGCTTAACCAGGCCAAATCATACGACTTTGAGCGTATAAAGCAGGCATATAGCAGGCTCTTAGAGACCGATGTGGATATTAAGACGGGTAGATATAGTGACCGGATTGCTCTCGAGCTATTAATAGCCGAGTTATGCCATAGCAAAAGGACACACTCTAACAACGTTGTGGAAAGATATTAAGATGTCTTCTTACTCTTCTTGGTAGCTGTGGATTTCCTGGATGGCTGCTTAGCCGCTTCCATTTCAGGGATAGCATTGCCAAAGTAAACTTTGGTATGTGGCCATGGAATCTCAATTCCTTCAGCATCGAATGTTCTCTTAAGACGGAGCCTTAACTCGCCCATTACACCCCATTGCTTTATTGGTTTGGTATCCCCCAGTATTTTGATGTCAATGCCAGAATCCCCGAGATTATCTACTCTGAGCACCTGTGGTGGGGTGATAAAGTCTGCGCTCCACTTAGGGTCCTCAGCCATTTCTTCACATACCCTGTTTATCACCTTGATAACACGGTCAAGGTCTTCTCCGTAAGCCACTGAGATATTCAGGTTTACTCTGGAATACCCCTTGGTGAAATTACTGGCTGTTTTAATTTCGCTGTTGGGAATGGAATGAACTATACCGTCTAGATCTCTAAGAACGGTGCGGCGTAGACCTATCTCCTCTACGAAGCCAGCAATACCGGCGACTCTAACCACATCACCAACATCATATTGGTTCTCTAGCAAGATAAATATACCACTGAGATAATCTCTGATTAGACTCTGAGCACCGAAGCCAATAGCGATACCCAGGATGCCAAGTCCGGCTAACATCGCAGTGATATTTATTCCGAATTCAGGGAGGATCGTGAATAACGCGAAAATTACGATTATGATTAAGCCTATTCTTATCAACACTGAAGATAGGGTGTCGCTTCTCTGTTTTATCTCTTCTTCAAGCTCTCCCTTCATACGTTGTGCCACTGTCCTCTTGATTATCGGTGGTATGAAATGGCGCAACACAAAATATACAGCAGCAGCAACGGCAATGATAATCAGAATCCTGATACCGCTCTCTTCAAGCCACCCTATAGTGAATATCTCAGCCATAACTAACCCTACATTTATCATAGAACTGCTTAAAGTGCAACTCTTGGTTAAAGGTCATAGCTTGATTGGTACTCCGATTTTAGGTATGCGGACTTGCATAGTGGAGCTGAGTTTACTGGCAAAGACTCTGGGATGTTCTGTATGTATTGGGATAACAACCCCTGGATTTATAGCCTCTATGAGTTCTAGTAGCTCTGGGCCTGAAGCGTGTCCGGAACTGTGAAAGCCCTGTTCACTTGCTGCTACTTTGCCTGTTTTTGCGCTGGGAATACCTACGGGTAGCAACTTGAAATGTGCCAGCCACCGTTTCAATCTCTTAACATCAATGCGTTGCTCTTCGTCGAATGCCTCGCTCGAGGAGTAAATATAAACGCCGCCTTCACCAGGACAGATATCAATCAACTTGTTAATATCCCAAAAGCTGAAGCACAGGATATAATCTCCTTGAGCTTGTCTAATATCATCGGGGTGGACACATTTCCCCCTTTTCCTGTATTGAGTGTATAAATGCTTCTCCCAATCCACAGCACTTCTTGCTTCGGTATATAAAGTAATTGTGTCATCTTCAACGGGGTCAGGAACTTCATCCATTACCAGGTGCAGGGATTGTAACAGATAGGCATCTCTAGGCAGTATTACCAGCTTTCGATTGCATTGCCTGGCGACCTCTTTGAACGTGAGCAGCCTTTCCAGGTTTCTGGGACCAAAATCGGCTATTACCAGCTTGCCCTGGGCTTGTAATACCTTGTTGAGTGCATTGTTAACGACCATTTCTTCTGTGATATTGCTGCCTTCTTCCTTGATGTTTGTTCCTTCGCTCAGTAGCACGATCGGATGAAGGGCTTTTGCCTCGCTGATAAATTTCCTGGTCAAATGTCCCATTTTGCCATGCAGACGCAGGTCACCGGTGTAGATTACCCAACCCTGGCTGGTCTTGACAGCAAAGGCGGTTGCTCCATATATAGAGTGGTCAACAGGAAAATTTCTCACTGGCAGATTGCCAATCGTGGTAATGGTGATTGGCTGCTTGGGCTCTATTTTCCTGCGGGTAGAGGATTCTTGCCAGAATTTACTGGCTTCGGTGGATATTGATTTTGCGTCAGTGAAGCAAAATTGCCTTTGAATCGAACGATATTGCTGATAATCCTTAGATGTGAATCGATGGTCTTGTTCCTTTCTTTCCCGAGGAATGACGTAGCATACCTCTTTTTCGAAGTCTCCTCTACTTGAATCTTGAATTGCCTTAACCAGAAATGCTGTGGTTGTGCTACAGACAATGGGAATATCATGGTGCAAAAAAGATATGTGCCCGCTATGGTCGAGGTGAGCATGGGAGAGTAGCACAGCATCTAGATGTATTTCTCTGATCCTGGTATTTGGACTTACTCTATCCCATATGTTTTCCCAGGAGGGTTCAAGGTCCCGCCGATATATGCCTTTAACAGCCGGAAGGAGACCAGTTTCAAATAAATCAGCTAATCCTCTGGCACTGCGAGGCTTTAAATATTCTTCGAAGTATTGAGACCAGAGGTTGTAATTAATGCCAAAATCAAGGGATACAGCAGTATCATCAGCCTCGAGCAGAATCTTGTTTCCGCCGATTGTTCCGGCACCACCGTAAACCGTGATGCTTATCAAGGTTGAACCTTCTGGTATACCAACTCAGCACTTAGTTCAATAAAATCCGAGGCAGCAGCAAGTTTATCTTGCATTCAAAAGTAATGATATTAAGATACAAATATAGTATAGCAAAAATGGAAGGCTATGAAGAGGCACATAACCCTCTCCTTCTAGACCGATAACCTTAGGGCGGAGGCTCCCTCCGCCCTCTTTTAAGCAAAGCTTAAACTTCCCGGTGGGATAAGTAACTCTGTTTAGCCTTTGCCGATGCGGAATACCTTTGTGTTGCATCTGGGGCAAACGCCTTGTATTGCCGGGCGCTTGTTCTTGAGTGTAACGTTCCTCGGGTTCCTGATCTCAACCTTACGTCGACACTTCACACAATAAGCTGTGGCCATATCTTAACCCTCCTTGTTTATTACTTTGCGTAGCTAGCAGAATAACAAACCGACAATTTAGATGTCAATAGGTTAAACCCAAAAATTAAATAAATTACCAAGCTTAATCCCTTTTTAGCATTGTCATGAAGGCTTCCTCAGGGATTTCGACTTTCCCCACCCTCTTTAATCGTTTTTTGCCCTCAGCTTGTTTTTCCAGGAGCTTGCGTTTGCGTGTGACATCGCCCCCATAGCACTTAGCGAGCACATTTTTTCTCAGTGCCTTAACGGTTTCTCGAGCGATTATTTTCCCCTCAACTGCTGCCTGGATGGCTACATCAAACAGCTGTCTCGGGATAAGCTGTCTAAGCTTTTTAACTAGTGCTCTTCCTTCAGCGAAGGCTTGATCAGCATAGACAATACGAGATAAGGCATCGATAGACTGGTTGTTAACTAGAATCTCCAGTTTTGCTAAATGCACCGGGTGATACTTACCAAAAGTGTAGTCTAAAGAGGCATAACCTTGTGTGCATGATTTGAGGCGATCGTGAAAGTCAGCAAGAATAGCACTTAGCGGCATGTCATACTTTAGTATGGCTTGCTTCCAGATGGAGTCGCTTTCCTCTGTGTTTTCTCTTAAATATTCCATTTGTTGGAATTGCCCTTTGTAAAGTGGTAACAACTCCATCAGAGCGCCAATATACTTGTTTGGAGTAATAATGCTGACGGATATCCAGGGTTCGTCAATCTCCTTGACTTCGGAGGATGGTGGCAGCCTTGCTGGATTATCTACCATGACTATCGTGCCATCCCTCTTATGTAATTGATATGCTATGCTGGGTGCGGTAATCAATATCCTTAATCCATATTCTCTTTCCAGGCGCTCTCGGACAATATCCATGTGCAATAGACCCAGGAATCCGCAACGAAATCCTGGCCCCAGTGCATTACTGCTCTCTGGTTCATAGGATAGCGAAGCATCGCTTAGCCTGAGCTTATCCAGTGCGTCACGGAGATTGCGGTAGTCCTTTACTTCCATGGGATAAAGTCCGGCAAAGACCATTGGCTTTGTTGGGCGGTAGCCTGGCAGGGCTTGGGAAGCAGAATTAGGGGCTGAAGTGAGTGTGTCACCTACACGGCAATCGCTGGCATTCTTTAG
>DAOUSX010000076.1 GCA_030627025.1 Dehalococcoidia bacterium | reverse complement strand
TGATGCCTATCCAGTAGAGCACAACCAAGGCGGTATGTCCATGTCTCGGCTTCAACACCATGATAGATTAAAAGCCATCCTTCTTCAAGCTCGATAGGCGGTCCAGCCACCCCCACCTTAGCATCGTCCCAGTACCCAGGGCGTGCCTTCAGGATCTCCTTGTGTTCGTACCAGTGGATTCTATCGTAGGAGAACGAGAGCCATATGTTCTGCGCCATCGCTATAGGTCGGTGAAGCAGTAATAACCTTTGACCAAGCCTTCTTGGGAAGTAGGCCGCGTTTCTGTTATGAATTCCAACCATTATGGGCAGGATGAGCCTGTGTCTGCTCCACGCCCATCTACCAGCCAAGAAGTCAGCTACAGAGATGTGGGACTCGCAGATACGTGCCATATCTTTGTCCTTGCCTGCGTAAAGCATAAAGATTCTACCCTCAAGAGCAACCAGCCGTGGATCCTCCACCCCGTCCGGCTCAAACCACTCCTCCCGTATGAAGATAGGGTATGGCAGACGCTCTTCTACCTCGTCTATATTTCTGAGTCTGGCATAGCCGAGACGTGCAATCTCATCCTCGCCCTGGGCGCGGTAGATAAGATGAGTCTTGTTCCCTAGTTGTAGGACTCCCGCGTTGAAGACAAGTTTATTCTCCCACCACCTCTCCGTAGGACCTAAAATTGGGTTCTTTTCGCTTCTTTTAAGTTTAAGATTAAGCTCCATATCGCCTGCTTAGAATAGCATGTGCTCCTCTAGCCGTGTCTCAAAATAAGCCTTCCCTTTTCAGGCTCAGGTATTTTTTATCGCCGATTATAATATGGTCTAAGACATCTATACCCATAATCTCACCTGCCTCAGCTAACCTTTTGGTTAACTTTATGTCATCTTCCGAGGCTTCAGGGTCGCCCGAGGGGTGGTTATGGACAAAGATGGCAGTTTCACAATTCACCAAACGTCTTTCCCTTCAGTCTATCGCTGTAACCAATTGTAACTGAAATAGATAGGTAGCGCAATTAAGAGGCAAGCCACCCTGCTTAGTCAGGTTGCTGGTTTAATTCCCTAACCACTACCAGATGCCATTGGCACTCGCCACATGCTATCTGTAATGAAAGCTGCAAGGATGGTTAACCATTTCAGGGGAGACGTCTGGCTAATCTTCTAATTTTCTCATTACGATGGTGCAAGAGCTTTTCCCTATCGTAGCTGATGAAGGAGGGATGGCTAGAAAGCCTGATAGACTTATGCTCACAAGTCTCAATGAACTCCTCGGGGCTGACGTTGCCCAAGGCTACCCGAAATGTCTGCCTCAGCCGACCAACCGACTGAAACTCGCTACCAGCCTTAATGAACCCTGTATTTATAAGCTTACTTCGACTAATTATTCCTCTCTTGTTCTTAAATAGCTCCACCACTAACCTTAGTAATAATGCCAAGGGAACATCACCAATAAAAACTTTGACCCCGTCCACGAGCACAATATTTGTTGCCCTCTTCTCGGTGTCACCGGGGATATGGATTGGCAGCCTGCTCTTGTAGCCATAATAACTAATCTCTTCCTCCTCCGCCGCTGACAGGATAGCCTGTCGTACGTGGTTGTTACTGCTTAAGGTGGGAATATAGTTCGTATTCTCGCTAAATCTATCAGGGGATAACAGAATTTGTCTACTTTTCACCGGAGTGATTCTTATTAGAAGGCCATCAGCAATATCCTCAATCTTACTCGCGCCAAAAACTCTGCCAACCATCTCTCTAAATCTCCTAATCCATAAACTCTAAGCAAGTCATAAATATCCATGTTGTAAAGACGACGAGGTGAAGTTACTACTCATTCATAATGTCACCCCCTGCTGATGATAGTTCACCCTGGTCTCCAGCCTCAATTTTCCTGATAACCCCGATGACCCTGCCCTGAACGTCTATGTTTTCAGGCCTTTGATACATAGGCTTCATTTGTCTGTTCGCCGGCTGGAGCCTTACTCGTCCCGACTCTCGATATATCTTCTTAAGTGTTACTTCTTGCTCATCCTTTAGCCAGATGGCTACCATCTCGCCATTATCAACATTGCTCGCCTGCTGCATCAGGACAAGGTCTCCGTCATCTATCAAGGCATCCACCATAGAATTACCTTTTACCCTCAGAGCATAGATATTCTCCTTCCCGCGGACTAGTTCATTAGGTACCTCAAGGCTTTCTTCACAAACAGTTACCCAAGTATCAGAGGAAGGTACTGGAATCGGCTCACCAGCGGCAATAATGCCCAGCACAGGCACAGTGGTTACCCCCTGTCTTCTACGGCTGAGGCTGATGCTTCTGGGGATTTCTCGGTCACGATGGATGTATCCCTCCCCCTCTAGAACATTGAGATGATACTGAGCAACCGATGATGAGCTGATGCCACATCCCTTGACTACGTCCCTTACCGATGGGGCATAGCCCTTTTTGCCAACAAAACTGGTAATGAAATCTAGGATTCTCTTCCTTTTCGGCGAGAGCGCATCCATTTGTGCCTCCTATAACAAATGTTCTATAGAACAAGTGTAATAAATAATAATAAAATTGTCAAGAGGTTTATGTCGTAATTTTGGGGATTCTTCTCAGCCTAGGTTGACAGATGCGGCTTGTATCTGTTAACTTCACTCAGAAATAGCAAAGAGGAGGTTCACGATGCAGGCATATTGCGTGAAGTGTCGAGCTAAGAGGGAGATTAAGAACCCAAAGGCTATTACCTTCAAGAACGGGCGTCCAGCAACGCAGGGAGTTTGTACTGTCTGTGGCACAAAGATATTTCGTATCGGCAAGACTTAATCCACATGAGGCAGAAGCTAGCTGGGTACTGCCGGGAGAATACCGCACATTTACCACAGTCAGTGGAATCACCAAGATGGACTGCCTTACCTTAGCATATAGAATAGACCCAAGTGTCAGTTGATGAATAAAGCCCGTGCTGTAATATTACTGGCCATAAAGTCATTCTCCTCTCTCATTGCTCTGGTGCTACTGATGGTTGTAATCCACGAAGGGGCTCACTTTGTTGCTGCTGTCATAATGAGGGTGCCTATAGCATCCTTTACCTGGTTCGACCCTCACTACTTTGCTCCTGTGTTTGTTTCAGGTTCTACAGAACGCACGTTGGGGTACAAGGTAGTAAGTTATGCTGGGGGATTAGTTACCGGGGGAGTGCTATTAGCAATCTTGGTTGTGAAAGGAGAATGGTTTAAGCAGTCGTTGTATAGGTGGCTACTGGGGTTCTATATGGCTACATTTGGATTCTGGCAAATCTGTCAAGGTATCCTCGAGGGAGCGTTTCACGATATGTATATAGCACATGCCACTAATATTCTTAGCTTAAGTTACTGCGTAGGCTATGCCTCTGCAGCTTTGGGTATGGCTTTATACTGGATATTTATGCCTGGTGTAAAAGGTCTACTGATAGGTAAGGAGAGGCAGGACTAAGGACAACTTTTGAGATGGAAAGACTGACTAGCAAACCGATACTCAAAGCATCGGAAGTCGAGCAGTTTAGTTATTGCTCTGTAGCATGGCATCTTGAGAGACAGGGATACAAACCTGAATCCCCTGCTTTACAGAGAGGCTTAGAAGAACATGCTGATTTGGGCGGTAAGATAGATTCTCTCTCTAAAGTTGAACGAACTTCCAAACGTCTCTCCTATATAGGCTATGCCTTGCTTTTGCTCGCAATATCCGTCCTGATATGGTGGCTCCTATGCTAATAGTAGTAGTTATACTTGTACTCTTTATACTGTCTTTGTTTCTTTTGCTTCGTTCACGTGCTGAAAATAAGCAAGTAGCAAGGGAAAGAGAAAAATACGGCATACCTGAAGGGAGAATTACCTACGCTGATTTAAATAAGCCAGCAAAACCTCTATTTTCGGCTAACCTCGGTCTCGTGGGTAAGCCAGACTACATAGTAGAAAGAAATGGTAAATATATTCCTGTCGAAGTCAAGTCGGGCAAGGCTCGCAGCCCTTATCGAAATCATATACTGCAGCTTGCCACTTACTGCTTATTGATGGAAGAAATATACAATCAGACTGTTCCCTTCGGTGTTCTAACTTATAGTGACGGACAGCAATTCAAAATTCCCTTTGGCATTGAGCTAAGGGAGGAAATTACCAAGACTCTAAAAGAAATGAGAATGCAACTTGCGAGCAAATCAGTTCTTCGAAACCATAACATACCTGCTAGATACAAATTTTGCTCTTTGAGAAAATTTTGTAATCAGAGGATCGCCTAATGCCTTTTCTGCCTCCTTTGTTTTGTAAAAAGCACAGCTTGCAAGGGTTATCAGACCGTGGATGCTGTTTAGTGATACCGATAGTTTACAAGTTGGCTTTTTGTTAACCTAAAAGATCGTGTGTCAAAGATAGAAGAGTCTACCGACTTGGTCTGTTTCTCTGAGGTACTGTTGCATAGGTTAGTGCTAGTTCTAGAAGTGTGGGGCCTGAGTCGCGAGTACGCACAAGGTCATCAATCCCGAACTCTTTTGCTAGGGACTTCTCAAGAAGAGTCTTAACCGAATCTATTTGTTGTAGAGTAACTGTACGCACACTCCCATGAAAAAGCCGACTTCTAAGGCGGTTATATTCTGAAAATTGGCTACTTTCGCGGGTCATCTGACCAAATCTACTTTCCCAATATGTCTGAAATTTCATAGTCAAAGGAAAATCAGCTATACGGTCTAAAACCATATCCCTCAATCGGGTGTTAATTTTTGGTTGTGCTTTATCGAAATATTTCTGAAGTTGATCATACTCCTTCCTAACAGGTTTAGGTTCGACGCTGGCAAAGTACCCACTACAAAGAGCCTCAAGACCGACGAAGTAGGCAATGAAAGCATCAACTGGGGATTCACTACTAAGGCCAGCCGCATACCAACGTAGTGCCATGCCAATAGAGGCACCAATTGTCGATACGTGCAGCCCTGCCAATGCTTCATCAACCGGAACAGCAAGATTCTTATCAATGGACAACGCCAGGAGATGTTTAACAGGGATAGGAATAGTACCTTGCTCTCCTTTGGCATTACTAAAATAGTAATCGGCGAAAATGGGCTTACCTAGAATTTGTTCGCCGAAACAGAGAGCAAGCAGTCCAACAATGGACTCAACCTGAGCCTTGGCTATCTCCTTGGACCGCTCCTCATCGTCCTCTGAAACAGTCACAAGAACTTCAATGGTGTCTCCAGCCGCCTCGATTTCGGTATTGAAACCCATGGGGCCTGGCCAGATGAAAACCTGTCCGTCACGCTCCCACCTTACTTTCTTCAGTATTGGGGTTTTCGTTGGGTCATCGCCACGTTTTAGCCGAAAACTTAATTGCATGTAAGGCTTTGGTGGGGAAAGAACTTTTGCACCTGTCGGAGTTATGTACGGGCCGGTCCATTCAGCGTCATCCGTAGGCTGGTCAGTCGTTCTTGTCCAAAGTTCCACTTCACAATCATGCGGTAAAATCGCATCAAAATCTATAAAGCCTCTTTCGTATTCCTCTGCGGTTAGAATCAATTCTTCATCACTCCTCATAAGTAATTATAGCCTCACGCAGTGGATTGCACAAAGTGACGGACTGTTCAACGAAAGGTTAAAACAACTAGGATGGGGCATGGTTCATACGCCAAGGCAGCGTCACATCAACGCCTCACTACACACGATTCGTGGGAACGGCTGCTCACCCCGTTCACCCAGCTCCGATTGCTGAGCATCAACATAAGCCCCCAAGCCGAAAACTCGATAAAGTTCGGCGAGCCTTCCCAGTAAGTCCGCGCCCGCTACCCTGTTCTTGCGAAGGCGATTCAACTCGGTGTGAACCGGCGGCGGTAAAGATTCCAAATTAAGCGCCCGCTCCAATGCAATGATCGTCTCCCGTTCAGTTGGCTCCTTGCTTCCCCGGAGGAGAGCACGGAGCTGGTTGACCACATACGTCTGACCTCGGCGTCTCGTGGGCGCTTCGGCTGCCTGTGCCTGGCGCTCCTCCACCTGAGTTCGAAAATC
>DAOUSX010000100.1 GCA_030627025.1 Dehalococcoidia bacterium | reverse complement strand
TAATACCGTTGTATGTGCAATTTGGTAAGGAAAGCTATCGTGACGGCGTTGACCTAAGTGCGGCTGAGTTTTACGATAGGTTGGTGCATGGTCCCGATTATCCCAAGACATCAACACCTAACATCGGTGACTTTGTCAGCACGTATAATGAGGTCGCCAAGAAAAGCAAGGAAATCATCTCTATTCATCTTGGCTCCAAGATAAGTGCGACATATAATGTGGCGGTGGCAGCAGTGAAGGAGGTTGAGGCAGACTGTCGTATTGAACTAATTGATTGCAACACCACTCTAATGGCGCAAGGTCTCCTGGTTATTGAAGCGGCTAAGGCAGCTAAGGATGGTATGGGCTTGAGCCAATTGACCGATATGGTGCACGAGCTTATTCCCAAGGTGCATGTCATTGTAACATTCGATACTATCAAGTATCTTCACCTGGGTGGTCATGCTACTGGCACTCAGGCGTTTCTTGGCGCAGCTTTGAGAGTGAATCCCCTGGTTGAGATTGAGGAGGTAATTAAACCTTTTGGCAAAGCAATAGGTCGCCGCAGGGCCATTGATGCTCTATGTAAATATGCCAAGAGCTTCTCACCCGCTCGGAGCTTAGCGGTGCAACATTGCACTGATGCCGAAGAGGGGGAAGCGCTGGCGCAGCGGCTGGGAGGGATGTTCCCCGGGGTGCCAATGTATAGATCCGTTCTTGGCCCGGTGGCAGGGACACATTCCGGACCGCATGGCTTGGCGGTGTCAATATTAGAACAGTAAAGAGGGAGGTGCCCCTTGGTAGTAAAACAAATGGGGTTGGATGGGCAGGACCTGAAGAGAATGCTGGAAAATGCCAAGTTATGCCTTGAGCAACACATAGATGAAGTCAACGCACTGAATGTCTTTCCTGTTCCCGATGGTGACACTGGGATAAACATGTTCCTGACCATGGAGTCAGCGGTTGACGCAGTGAACAAGTCGGAAAATACCTCTGCTACGGCAGTCGCTGATTCAGCAGCCAGAGGGGCTCTTTTTGGGGCGCGGGGTAACTCAGGCGTTATTCTTTCGCAGATATTGAGAGGCATAGCTAAGGGAATACAGGAGAGAAAGAGTTTTTCTACGCTGGATTTCGCCAATGCCCTTCACATCGCCTCAGATGAGGCATACAAAGTTGTTGCTGAGCCGGTGGAAGGAACTATACTCACCGCTATCAGGGAAGCCTCTGAAGCAGCTTCTCGAGCCGCTGAAAGGGGCGTCAGCTTTGCACATACCGTCACTTCCGTGGTCTCACGGACAAAGAAGACGGTAGAGAAGACACCGGAGATGCTTCCCGTGCTGAAAGAGGCTGGCGTGGTAGACGCTGGAGCAAAGGGTTTATATTATGTCTTCCAGGGGATGAAAGACTCTATTTGTAGAAAGCAGCCCGTTAGACAGCTAGCCAAAAAGCTTCCCCCTAAGGTCGCCTCTACCAGGCAGAAGAAAAAGGTTTATGGATTTGATGTTCAGTTCATGATACAGGGAGAAAACTTGCCTGTTGAGGAAATACGAAACGCCGTTATTGCTGCTGGGGAATGTCCCTTGGCGGTTGGCGATGAAAGCCTTGTAAGGGTTCATGTGCATACTATGGCCCCCGAGAACATATTGAATTATGCTCGTAGTAAGGGGAAAGTAATAGATATTGTGGTTGAAGATATGGATTTGCAAGTCCAGGGAAAGGCGAAAGAGGGAGGCAGCAAGTCAGCATCGGGGAAACGGCGTAGTAAGCAAGCATCAAAGTGAACAAAAGAAGGGTGGTTATCACTGGCGTTGGTGCAGTGACTCCTCTGGGGACTGGGGCCGGCAAATCATGGCAAGCATTGTGTCAGGGGAAATCAGGAGTAGCTCGAATCAGCAAATTCGACCCTTCAGGTTTTAAGTGCCAGATTGCTGCTGAGGTAAAGGATTTCCACCCCGAGGACTTTCTGGACAGAAAGAAGATAAGGAGGACTGACACTTTTATTCATTACACCCTGGCATCTACCAAGATGGCTCTGGATGATGCTGGATTGTCTATCAGCGACAGCAATGCTGATAGGGTCGGGGCGATTATAGGCACGTGCATTGCGGGGATGATCTTTTATGAGAAGAATTTGCTTGACCTCAGGGAACAAGGTCCTGCTAGCGTTTCCCCCTTTTTTATCCCTGGCTTTCTTCCCAACATGGCTGTGGGGGAGGTCTCCATTGTCTTTGGTGCTAAAGGGCCAAGCAAGTGTGTAGCTACCGCCTGCGCTACTGGAAGCCATGCCATTGGTGACGCCTTCAGGATTATTCAATATGGTGAGGCTGATGCCATGATTGCTGGGGGGAGCGATACCTATATTATACCTCTCGGCATTGCTGGATTGGATAGAATGAGAGCTATATCGAGGAGGAATGATGAACCTGAAAAGGCGAGCCGTCCATTTGACAAAAACCGTGATGGCTTTGTTCTTGGTGAAGGAGCAGGCATTTTAATTCTTGAAGAGCTTGGCTTTGCTCTAAAGCGAGGTGCAAAGATCTATGCCGAGCTTCTCGGCTATGGCTCTAACATCGATGGGTTGCATATCACTGAGCCTGATTGGGAGAATCAAGCACGGTGTATAAGGCTTGCTTTAAAAGATGCCGGCATCCTGCCTCAAGAGGTTGACTACATCAATGCTCATGGAACTTCTACTATGCTCAATGATTTAGCCGAAACCAAGGCTATAAAGGCTGCTTTGGGGGAACATGCCCAAAAGGTGGCGGTAAGCTCCAATAAATCTATGATGGGGCATTTATTAGGGGCGACAGGTGCCGTAGAAGCTATTTTCACCGCTCTTACCATTCGGGATAGCATTATTCCGCCCACCATAAATTATGATACTCCAGACCCGGAATGTGACCTGGATTATGTCCCCAATGTGGCCCGGAAAGCCGAGGTTAATGTAGCTTTGTCCAACTCTTTTGGCTTTGGTGGAACCAACGCTGCTCTGATTTTCAGGAAGTTCAGGGAGTAGGTCCACGGATGGTCTCTATGGCAGCCCATAGCTCCATTTCGTTGGGGAAGGCACCCACTTTCATGTTACGAATAATCCCGTTGCTATCTATGAAGAAGGTGATGGGGATATATTGTACATTATATTTGTAGGATACCTGAGTACCTCCGCCTAGAACAATGGTAAAGTGCACCTTGTAGTCGCCAAAGAATTTTTCTATCCGTGAACGAGTGTCCTGAGTGTTGACCATGATTATTGCTACCTCACCAGCGCTCTGTTCGGCTAGCTGTTCAAAATAGCCCAGTTCACTCCGGCAATAGTAACAATTGATAGCCCAGAAAGTAAGCACCACTGGCGTGCCACGCAATTCAGATAGAGTTATTTCCGTGCCTGCCATGGTGCCTAATGTGAAGTCCGGTGCTTGTTTTCCTACTTCAGGCCCTGTACCCGTACAGGATGTAGCGCCTCCGATTAAGGACAACATAGCAACAATCAGACCCGCCTTTACTAACCACTTTCTAAATCTTTTGTTAGTCATGGTAAACTGCTTCTAAAGCATACTGAGATAGGCTAGCTTGCCAGTTAGTATCAGGATTCCTATGGCAATCAGCAATGCTCCGCTCACTATCGAAGTAAGGTAGGCATGGCGGTTAAACCACCTGAGATATGGTGAAAGTGCCCCTAAGGCTAGACCAACAGCGATGAAAGGGAGCCCAAGCCCTAGGGAATAAGCCAGTAGAAGATAGACTCCTTGCCACGCAGTTTGGGAGCTCCAGGCTAAAGTCAATATCCCCCCCAGCACTGGACCAATACAAGGAATCCAGGCAAGGGAAAATATTGCTCCTATCGACAGGGACCTCAAATATCCTGTTCCTCGAGCTCGGTTGGGGAGAAGGCGTTTCTCGTAGTTCAACCAGGGTACTTTGGTTGCCGCTATCAGGAATAAACCAAATAGAATAAGTAGTGCACCAGCTATATTGCGCAGTGGCCCCAGTGGTACCATAGCACCCAGTAAGCCCATGGCAGCTCCCAGGATGACGAAAACCAGGGAGAAGCCAGCTACGAAGCTGATGGTGTGTAGAAAGATATATCGTCGGCTTGGAGGACTCGCTGTTAGAACTGAGCTACCAGCTATGTTAGCTATATATACTGGAACCAGCGGCAGAACACACGGCGATAGGAAGGACAATAACCCTGCAGCTAATGCCACTGGAAATGTTATGCTTGGCATATAGACATCACCTGGTAATCCATTATGTGGTTTACCTCCTTGATTTTAACACACAATCCTGCTCGGTCTAATCACCTCTAAGCTTTTTTCTGTATAAGCTGTTGCAATTTGTCTTCATGGCACAATTTGATACAATAAAGTCATAGCTATTTTTGGGGCTGTAGCTCAATTGGGAGAGCGCCTCTTTTGCACGGAGGAGGTCAGGGGTTCGAATCCCCTCAGCTCCACTTGCAAGAAATGTAGCAAAAGTTAGCATGAAGGGCTAAGGAGGTACCTATTGGAAATAAAGCTAACCATCATTTCTAGCCCTCGCGAGGGCAGTCGCACAGTAATAAAATCTAAGGTTAGCCCCATCTTCAAGGGTGAAGGGGACATGAACTACATATGTGGAAACTGCGGAGCCATTCTAGCGGAGAAGGTGCGCCAGGGGCAAATCAGAAATATTGTTGTCCATTGCCCAAAATGCGGAAGATACAACGAATTCGCATAGGAGGCTAAAGTGAAGTTTGAGATACTTGAGGTCGTCGAGTCCATCGTTATATTCAACCAGCCATTTCCAGTGTCGATTGACATGAATATAATGGGGCGTAGTAGTATGAAATTTGTGGTGACAGTTGAGCGGGATGAAGATGGCTTCATCGTAGTGAGTTGTCCTGCTCTTGCAGGGTGTCATTCTCAAGGTAGAACTAGAGAAGAAGCTGTTGCTAATATTACAGAGGCTATACGAGGCTACGTTGCTAGTATGCGTAAGCATGGAGAGCCACTACCT
>DAOUSX010000105.1 GCA_030627025.1 Dehalococcoidia bacterium | reverse complement strand
TTTAGAAATTCGAATTTAGGATTTAGTATGAAGCAGTCCTTGTACGACATAACTTCTAATGTGGAGGTCATGCCAGGCGTGTATCTTATGTGGCTTGAAGCGCCTGATATCGCCTCCCATGCTTATCCGGGGCAATTCATTACGGTGTGCTGTGGAGGATTGATATTGCGTCGTCCTTTCAGTGTTCATCGGGTCTCATTTTTGTCCTCTCCCTCGACGGGAGAGGATTTAGGTGAGGGTGGGATTGCCATTTTGTTTAAAGTAGTTGGCGAAGGTACCTTTTGGTTGGCACAGCAGCAAGCGGGCAATAAGATAGATGTTCTTGGACCATTGGGCAGGGGATTCGACATTGCGTCGGATTCGAAGAATTTGCTGCTGGTGGGTGGTGGTATCGGCATTGCTCCACTCATCTTCTTGGCTCAATATGCTTCGCCTCAATATCAGGTAACCTTAATTCATGGAGCGAGCACCGCTGCTCAGATTTATCCCTTTTCGTCATTGCGAGCCGAAGCCCTGAGCATAGCGAAGGGGCAGCGAAGCAATCTCTCACCTTTACCTGAGAAGGTTCAATTCATCCCTGTTACCGAGGATGGCACCCTGGGCAGGAAGGGCATGGTAACCGACATCCTGCCTGACTTTCTCAATTGGGCTGACCAGATATGTGCTTGTGGTCCTCTGGATATGTATAAGGCGATGTCCCTCACCCTTAATCCCTCTCCCTTGAAGGGAAAGGGAAAAGGAGAGGGTGAAAAGCGAAGCAATCTCAGATGCCAAGTTTCCTTAGAGGTGAGAATGGGATGTGGCATTGGAGCTTGTCGTAGCTGCACCATAAATACCAGGCATGACTTAAAACAGGTATGCCGTGACGGTCCGGTGTTTGAGCTAAACGATATTCTATGGCAGGAGGTAAGAATATGACTGTAGTCACTAAAAGCATCACATTTAAAACCAAGGGTAATTGCGACATGATCGATATAACTGCGCAGGTAGCAGGCGAGGTAAAGCAGTCGGAAGTAGACAATGGCGTGGTAACCTTGTTCATATCCGGCTCAACAGCCGGGATTACGACTATTGAGTATGAGTCCAGGCTTCTTGGCGATTTCAGGAATATGTGGGATAGGGTGATACCCCAGAATATCCCTTATGAACATAACAAAACATGGGGCGATGGCAACGGGCATTCCCATGTGCGAGCTTCTATGCTTGGAGCTTCGCTCACGATACCTTTTGCAGGCAAGAGACTAACTTTAGGCACCTGGCAGCAAATAGTGTTTATTGATTTCGATGACCGCTCCAGGTCGCGGGAATTAGTGCTTCAAATCATGGGTGAATAGGCGAACACGATCAGGGCTGACGACTTCCAGCATTGTCTCGCATCTTTATGAAATTGTACTTTTTCTCAACGAAGGGTTTGATTCACCTTCTTAGACGTTTGACAGAATAGTAAGAAAAATCATACAATGCGGATTTAGCTCAGTACGGGAGGGAAGTATGGAACACGAGGATAAGGGCATGATAGGTAAATGTTTTGGCTCCACAGTAGTCGGACCTCGAGGGCAGTTGGTAATTCCGGTGGAAGCTCGGAGAGAACTGGGCATAGATGTCGGCACCAAGCTTTTGGTGTTCAACCAGTTTCGAGGTAGGGGGCTTACCTTTGTCAAAGTTGAGGCAGTGGAAGAATTGCTTAACATCATGAGCCGCCGAATTACTGAGGTTGCTAAGCTTGTGAAAGAAACTGAAACTCGCTGATATTGAGATAGAGAGTGAAAGCAATCGAAGTTAAAAATCTAACCAAGGTATTCGGTCACCTTGTTGCTGTGGACCATATCTCATTTGAGGTTGAGGAAGGGGAGATTTTTGGCTTTCTTGGTGCCAACGGAGCGGGCAAGACAACCACTATGATGATGTTGGCTACGGCGCGCACCCCTACTTCTGGGACGGCCACCGTATCTGGATATGATATCACACGGGATGGGAGCAAGATTCGGGAATCCATCGCTGTAGTCTTTGAAGAGCTGAGTCTGGATGTTGATTTAACTGGCAGGGAAAATCTCGATTTTCATGCTCGGATGTACCACATTCCCAAAAAAACGAGAGAAGAAAGGATACCCCGAGCCTTGGAGTTAGTAGGGTTGAAAACCAAGCAAAACATGTTGGTGAAGCATTACTCTGGTGGTATGCAACGCAGGCTGGAGATAGCCAGGGGGATGCTGAATCAGCCCAGAATTTTGTTTTTGGATGAGCCAACTTTAGGCTTGGATGTGCAGACAAGAAGGATGCTATGGGATTATGCTAAGAAACTAAATAGAGAATCAGGTACCACTATATTACTAACCACCCATTATGTGGAAGAAGCTGATTATCTCTGCGATAGAATAGCTATTTTGGAGCAAGGGAAAATACTGGTGACTGATACTCCTGGAGGATTAAAAAACTCCCTTGGTGATAGCTTGCTCTCCGTTAAGCTTCTCCAGGGTGCAGATGAGCTGGCAAAGTTGCTGAGGGAGGTAAATTGGGTCAAAGAGGTTAATCAACGTGATGGTTGGTTGGAGTTAACTGTAGATAGTGAGGGAACAAGGATACCTGAGATAGTAAGGTTATCCCGAGAGCATGGATTTGCCATTTCATCCATTAGTCAATATAAACCGAGCTTGGAAGATGCCTTCTTGCACTATGTAAGCAGAAAGCTGGAAGACAAAAATCATGAGTAACGTCATAGAAATTGAGAACCTTACCAAAGAATTCGATGGGCTTGTAGCTGTAGACCATGTTACCTTGAATGTCAAAGCAGGTGAGGTCTTTGGCTTTCTTGGCCCTAATGGCGCTGGCAAGACGACCATTACAAAGATGTTGTGCACTATCCTAAATCCCACCTCAGGTTCGGTTAAGGTTTGTGGCTACGATGTTACACGTGGGAGGGATAGCATTAGGGAATGCATTGGGATTGTGTTCCAGGACTCCTGCATCGATAAATTTCTTACCGGCAGGGAAAACCTGGATTTCCATGGCAGGATATACCACATGGGCAGGAAGACAAGGGGGGAAAGGATAGCGGAGGTGCTCAACTTAATGGAATTAAAGGGTAAGGAGGATATCAAAGTCAGCGACTTGTCAGGTGGTATGCAACGCAGATTTGAAGTTGCCCGTGGATTTATGAACCACCCCGAAGTACTGTTTCTAGATGAGCCGACCTTGGGCTTAGACATACAAACAAGAAGGAATCTATGGAACCACATCAGAACGCTAAATGAACAGGAAGGCATAACTATCATCCTTACCACCCATTATATAGAAGAGGCGGATTATCTCTGTCATCGAGTAGCTATCATAGACCAGGGCAAAATAGCAGTGGTGGATACGCCAGGGAAGTTGAAGGAAGTAGTGGGCATTAATTTGATTTCGCTAGAGCTAGCCAGCGAAGGAAGTGACGATTTGGTGGGTTTACTCCGGGGACTTGATTGGATAAAGGAAATTGAATGGCGTAACAGTTCGCTGGAATTGAATGTCGAAGGTGGTGAAGAAAGGGTGCTCCAGCTTGTTGAACTTGCCAATGAGCATGGATTTGTGATAACAGCTATTGACTTACGCCAGCCAAGCTTAGAGGATGCTTTCCTGCACTATACCGGGAGAGAGATAAGAGAAGATGAAGGAAGCGTAAAAGGACTCTGGAAAACAAGAATGGCTGGAAGAAGGAAGTAAAGAGATGGAGGCAATAAGAGTTACCAAATTTATAGACCCATTGCCCATTTACACTATGTGGCTAAGGCAGATAAAGAGATTCTTAAGGGTGAAATCTCGAGTTGCCAGCTCAATATTGATGCCCTTTCTTTTCCTCGCCTTTCTTGGATTGCCACTAAGCTTCATCCCCGGTTTGAAAATAGGGGGAATGAATTACCTTGACTTCTTAGCTCCGGGGATAGTGGGTATGACCTTACTATTTTCCTCTACAATGTCAGGAGTATCTGTCATCTGGGATAAGGAATTTGGCTTCCTCAAAGAGGTATTGGTGGCTCCAGTTAACCGATTCTCAATTATATTGGGTAGAAGCCTAGGAGGTATGACCATAGCTTTAGTGCAAGCTCTCATTATTGTGGCAATAGCCATGGCTATGGGAGTGAAAATATCCGGCATCTCGGGCTTCTTTCTGTCAATTGTGTTTATGATTCTCACCTGTGCTACCTTCACTGGGCTGGGCTTGATTATTGCCACGAAGCTGTCTAACACTGAAGGTTTCATGTCCATAATGAACTTAGTAATAATGCCGATATTCTTCCTGTCTGGCGCTTTCTTTCCTTTGCAAGCTATGCCAGCAGGAATTAGATATATAATGTATATTAACCCGCTTATGTATGGAGTGGATGGGTTGAGGGGTGCGCTTGTTGGTGGCGCTGCCTTTCCTTTATGGCTTGACTTTGCAGTTCTTCTGGTATTATCAATAACACTGGCAGGATTAGGAGCGTATTTCTTTTCTAAAATGGAGGCTGATTAAAATGAAGAAATGGCTAATTGTGGTAACCGTAATTTGTCTGGTGAGTGTGTTTTTCACTGGCTGTGTCGGTTCGGAAAACGAGGTTCAACAAACTGTCGAGGCTATGCGAGGCGATTTGGTGATAAGCGTTGATGTCAGTGGAAACCTGGAGATGCCGCATAAGACAGATTTGTCGTTTGGCACTTCAGGGATGGTTAAGGCGATAATGGTGGAGGAGGGGGATAGGGTGGTAAAGGGGGAAACTTTAGCTAAACTCGATGCTCCCATCCTGGAGGCAAACGTGGCAATGGCTGAGGTCAATCTGGAG
>DAOUSX010000023.1 GCA_030627025.1 Dehalococcoidia bacterium | reverse complement strand
TCTTGTCACTGGAGGGTCTGATATCTGGCATCATCTCTCTGGGAATATTCATTTCCTTCAAAAGTGCATTATCCCAATCCAGAGCCTTTAGATTCATCAGCATCGTCCGTGAAGCATTGGTGTAATCTGTTACATGAGCACCGCCATCAGGTCCGCCAGTCAGGTTCCAGATTATCCATGTATCTATGTTCCCGAATATGGCGTTGCCACTCCCGGCTTTTTCCTTTGCCCCTGGTACGTTCTCCAATATCCATCTTATTTTTGGTCCAGAGAAATACGTACTTATGACGAGCCCGGTTTTCTCCTTCAGGATTTGTTCAAACCCTCTATCTGCCATACCCTGGCATATCTCGCGTGTTCTAGTATCCTGCCACACGAGTGCATTATGCAATGGCTTACCAGTATGAGGGTCCCAAACTACCGTAGTCTCTCTCTGATTCGTTATACCTATACCAGCTATTTCAGCGGGTCTAATGTCTTTAGATATCAAAGCACTTTTTATTACACGGTTTGTTTTCTCCCAGATTTCCAGTGGGTTATGTTCAACCCAACCGGGTTTCGGGTAGATTTGTTGATGCTCTTCATAGGCGGCTGAGATAACTTCTCCGTCCTTACTGAATACCATACATCTGGTGCCCGTCGTCCCTTGATCGATGGTAGCTACATACTTCTTTTCTTCCATTGCCAGAATTATATCTTTTACTTATGGGGAATATTACATATTGAGTCGTGGATGGTATCTTTAATATTTTGTATTACTACAGTTGGCATGTATATCACTTTACCAGAATGTTGTAAACTATATGGAGTCATTCGACCAAAACCTATATAATGTTCAGGACGAAATCGGCAAAACAGTTATCAGTGGGATTATAGAATTAATTAGAGGTGGAAGAAAATGGCTAAAATGTGGGAACCTTCAGAAGAACTATCCGATAGAGTAAAAAAGCTCAGGACAGAATATTTCTCATTTTACGATAGAGAATACTTCAGGAATGAAGTTATGCCTTTTACTACTGGCACCGACTGGGATCAACTTTATTCGTATCATGATTGGGGAGATGTTCCAGAGTTATTTAATTACTTTGCCGGCATCACAGACTCTTTGAAGTCAATGGCGATAAAGGTTGATTTACCAGAAAATTTCTGGAATGAGTCGTCAGCTACAAGAAGAGCTGTGTTCTTTAAGAAGGTCATAGAAGAATACTTGCCTGTCAAAATATTGGACGGGGAACTTATAGTTGGCTCTTACTTCAGTACCGCACTTTCAAAATGTTTTACCAAAAAAGAAGTCAAGAAGTGGTGGAAAGAAGAATCGAAGTGGCTTAAAGAAATGATGAGATTACACGAAGTGGGAGTGATGAATTGTGGAGCGATTTCAGGTCATATAGTGCCGGATTACAAGAAAGTTCTCGAAACGGGATTTAAAGGTATAAAGGAAGAAATAGAAAAGCAAATGGAAGGACACGATGAAGAGGCGAAAAGGGATTACTGTAAATCTATGATAATAGCCATAGAAGGTACAAAGAGATTTGCAGAAAGGTATGCCGAAGAAGCGGAACAACTCGCCGAGAATGAGAAAAATGAACAAAGGAAAAAAGAACTTCTGGAGGTAGCAAGAATCTGTAGAAAAGTACCCTGGGAGCCAGCAGAAACTTTTCATGAAGCTTTGCAATCCGTCTGGTTTACCCACATGCTGATTATGGCTGCTGAATCATATCCGGGCCCAGGTTTGTCTCACGGAAGATTCGACCAATATATGTATCCCTATTATAAGAAGGATATAGAGGAAGGAAGATTGACAAAGGAATTTGCAAAAGAACTTCTGGAGTGTTTTTGGATAAAACACAATTATGCCTATGACTTTATGGGATTTGTGGGCGTGAAGCAAGGAATTACTTCAGGCTTTGGTCAACTGATGACCATTGGTGGAATTACTAAAGAAGGAAAAGACGCCGTAAATGAACTCACCTGGCTTTTGCTTGATGTTATCGATGACATGAATATGTTAGAACCAAAACGCAATATAAGGATAAGCAAGAAAACATCGGATGAGTTCTTGATGAGAGTTTGTGAGTCAATAAGGAAAACCCAAGGCTCTGCCTTTCTTCTGAACTTCGATGAAAATTCTATAAAGGGGTTGCTCTGGGAAGGACTCAGTGAGGAAGATGCTATGGATTACGGGGTTGTAGGGTGTTTGGAAAATACTGCTCAGGGCAAGGATCGCAGTGGAACGGTGGATGTTAATCCAAATCTCGCCAAACCTGTTGAATTAGTTTTAAGCAATGGAAGAGATATGCTTACGGGAAAACGTGTTACTTCCAAGACAGGAAGCCCAGAGAAATTTTTATCGTACGAAGAATTCGAAAAGGCTTATTTTGAGCAACTTGACCAATGTATGGGGAAAACTCTAGAGAGTGCCAGTAAAGCCGACGAGATAAGAGCGAAGTACGAACCGACTCCATACCTATCAACTCTAGTTGAAGGCTGTGCCGAAAAGGGGAAAGACGTAAGGAATGGAGGACCAATATATAATTTCATTACCGTAGAGGGAGTTGGTTTAGCAACTGCTGCCGATTCATTAGCCGCTGTCAAAAAGTTTGTCTATGATGACAAACAAATCACGATGGAAGAACTTATCGAGGCGATAAAGGATAACTTTGAAGGGAAAGAGAACTTGAGGAGAATGCTAAGCACAAAAGCGCCGAAATATGGGAATGATGACGATTATGTCGATAGTATAGCAAGAAATATATCGAGGCATTGGACCGAAGAAGTATTCACTCATACCTCTCCTTACACTGGAAGAAGATTTAGAGGTGGTTATCTTTCCTGGAACTATTTCATAGACTTTGCTCCCTTGACTGCCGCTACACCAGATGGAAGGTTAAGGGGGACTTACCTGAGTAACGGGATTCAACCGGTGCAGGGAAAGGATAAGAAAGGCCCCACGGCGGTGATACGCTCTGCAGGTAAGCTGGGGCTCGAAACTGTTCCAAATGGAGCAAGCCAGGTCATAGCATTTAGCTCGGCATCTTTAGAAGATGAAGAACATTTGAAGAAGTTTGCCTCTTTACTTCGGGCGTATGGAGAAGTTGGTGGCACATCACTGATGATAAACATGATAGATCCGGAAACCTTAAAAGATGCGCAGAAAAGGCCAGAAGAGTATGACAATCTTGTCGTTCGGGTAACTGGCTACAATGCCTATTTCGCTACTCTGGGGAAAGAGATTCAAGATGAAATAATTGCCAGGGAATCGCATGCGGTGTAGAGATCATGTTAAAAGTGCCTTTGGTTGGAAAACAATTTGACGGAAACAAGGATTTAGTAAGCGAGACAAGAAAGTCAGAGGGAATGATTTTCAATGTCCAGAGATATTCCACAGAAGATGGCCCGGGAATCAGAACCACCGTTTTCATGAAAGGATGTCCATTGAAATGCATATGGTGTCAGAATCCAGAGGGATTAAGCACGGAGCCAGAGCTCATGTGGTACCAAACGAGGTGTGTTGCTGCTCTGGAGTGCGTGAAGGTATGCCAAGAAGAGGCGTTGAAATTGACTGAAGATGGCATGAGAATAGACCGTGGGAAATGCACAGGATGTGGGGAATGCGTAAAGGCGTGCCCGGCTGGTGCTCTGGAACTTATAGGCAAAACATACAACGCCGAGGAACTTTTGGACGAAGTCTTGAGGGACAGGGCGTTTTACGATAAATCAAATGGAGGTGTAACTTTTGGTGGCGGTGAACCAATGCTACAAATCGATTTTCTTGAAGATGTTCTGCCCAAACTCAAAGAGGCAAATATACATGTTGCCATAGATACCTGCGGTGCTGTCCCCTGGAAATATTTTGAGAGAATAATAGATTATGTTGATTTATTCTTATTTGACTTAAAACTTTTGGATGAAGAAAAATTCAGAGAATATACTGGCGGGAATATGTGTTTAGTAACAGATAATGCGAGAGAGATTTCTTCCCATAAGATTCCAATGTGGATAAGGACGCCTATCATACCAGGATACACAGATGATAAGGAGAATATTGAAGGTATTTCACAGTTTATAAACAGAAATCTTGCAAGTGCACAGAGATATGATCTGCTCGCTTTTAATAATATGTGCAAGTCAAAATATGGGAGATTGGATATGAATTGGGAACTGAAACATGCGCGTTTAATTGGAAAGGAGAGAATGGAAGAATTTAAGAAAATTGCTGAGGATGCAGGACTTAGTACCGTGAGGTGGTCCGGCCCTACGAAAATGGAGGGTGATTAACAATGTTGCCTCCTGACGCTGTGGGATATTTCAATACATTGATGGCCGGTAAATTCCTGGCCACGCAGAGCAAAGACGGGAAGGTAAATGTCGTGTTCATCGCTACTATGAAGGCCCATGATGACAGAACTCTAATTTTTGGGAACATGATGCTGAGAAAAAGCCAGAAGAATTTGGAAGATGATAACAGAGTTTCGGCATGTGTCGTCACTACAAACTTGAAGTCTTATGAGGTAAAAGGAAAATTCAAAGGCTTTGAGAGAAGTGGGAAATATTTCGATGAAATTTCGAACATACCTGTGATTAGATATATTGCCTACGGCGCATTGAGGTCCGTGGGGATAATTGAAGTAGAGGATATCTCCATTCCCCTGAAAAGCCCTATATTGGGATTAGTTTCTGGTATAGCAACCACCCGTCTTTTATCAAAAAAAACATTGCCAGCGGGGAAAATGCCCCCAAATGTCATGGAGAAATTTGAGAGATTAAAAGCCATTAAAGTGATTGCCGCTAAGGAAGATGGATATCCAAAGGTTATGCCTGTCCTTTGTATGAGGGCAGTAGACTCAAATACGCTTATCTTCAGCTGTGCGAGTTCACCAAATTTATTTTATCTGAAAGCTGGAGAACACGTGACATCTTCTGTTCTTACAATGGACGCAATATCTTATCAGGTAAAGGGGATATTTGAGGGGTTTAAGAAATCTGGACCGGGTAAAATTGGAAAGATTAGCGTTGAGGAGGTTTATTCTTCCTCACCCCCGCGACCTGGAGAAAGAATCGCATAAAGCGTAGTTCACTATCCTAATACAAAGCAATGAGCGCTGTGCATGGGTTAATTTTTTTCATTTGCGTTTTTACAACATATAGTGGTAAAATTACCTTACAACACAATTTCAAGGAGTGATTATGAGGTGTCCTTATTGTGGTGAGCTGAAATCGAGGGTGATTGATTCGCGCCCTATGGGCGACGGGGTAAGGCGGCGAAGGAAATGTGCTAACTGTGGTGCTCGATTTACCACTTATGAGCGAGTTCAGCCGCGTAACATCTTCATAGTTAAAAAGGATGGGCGGCGTGAGGAATATGATCGTGACAAACTCTATGCTGGCATTCGCAAAGCCTGTGAAAAACGTCCCCTGCCTACGGGGGCTATTGATAAACTGGTAGATACTATTGAAGCTGAGATTTATAAAGTGGGAAAGGCTGAGGTTCCCGGTTCTTCTATTGGCGATTTAGTCATGGAAGGGTTAAAGAAACTTGACCATATAGCCTATATCCGCTTCGCCAGCATATATCGGGAGTTCACCGACATCACCGAGTTAAAGGAAGAAATTGACAATTTGGCGGAGGGGAAAGCAGCAATGCCATCTAATCAGTTGCCGTTATTACCTCCTGAAGTGGTGAATTCACTGATTCGACGTCGAGGAAGGTAGGGATGGCTAATCCTGGGAGGAAGTCTGCTCGAGCCAAATCCATTGACCAGAATAGGATAGTCAAGGCTGTTTTCGCTGCCGGTGAGGCTATGGGTATAACCGATAGAGGGATGCTGGAGAAATTCACTGAACAGGTAGTGGAGCGGTTGCGACTGACTCAGCCTTTACCAGGTATGGAGAAGTTTGTTGCCCAGCAGATTAAGCAATCGGTATCCGAGTCTCAACTTCAGGCGGCAATCAGTGAAATCCTCACTGCAGATGAGTTTTCCCCCCAGGCTAGAGGTCAAGTCGTTTCGGGAATAAAGCTCAGCCAGAATGCCCTGAGAGTCCTGGAGAAAAGATATTTGATGAAGGACAAAGAAGGGAAAGTTATTGAAACTCCCAGGGCGTTATTTCGTCGTGTGGCAAAGCACATCGCCAAAGCAGAGCTAATTTACGATGCCAAGGCAGATGTCTCTTTCTGGGAAAAGATATTCTACAAAGTGGTGGCAGACTTGGAATTTTTGCCCAATTCTCCTACGTTGATGAATGCCGGCAGGGAGCTGGGGCAACTTTCAGCCTGTTTTGTTATCCCGGTTGACGATTCTATGGAATCCATTTTCGATGCTGTGAAATACACTGCCTTAATCCATAAGAGTGGTGGTGGCACTGGTTTCTCCTTTTCCCGGCTCAGACCTGAGAGTGATAGGGTTGGTTCTACCGGTGGTATTGCCAGTGGCCCCATTTCATTTATGCGGACTTTCGATGTCACTACTGATGTGATAAAGCAGGGGGGGATGCGGCGTGGCGCTAATATGGCAATTCTTAATGTTAACCATCCTGACATCCTGAAGTTCATTACTGTTAAAGGAGACCCCAATGCGTTGACCAATTTTAACCTATCGGTAGCAGTGACTGATGAATTTATGGAAGCGGTGGAGAAAGGGACTGATTATGACTTGATAAATCCGCAGAGCGGGGGGGTGGTAGGCAAACTTAGTGCTAAGGAAGTATTCGACAAAATAGTGGAAATGGCATGGCGCACTGGCGACCCTGGGGTTGTATTTATAGACGAGATAAACAGGCATAATCCCACACCTGAGTTGGGCAAAATAGAAAGCACCAATCCCTGTGGTGAGCAACCGCTGCTTCCGTTTGAGTCCTGTAATTTGGGCTCCATAAATCTATCCAAGGTGGTTACTCAGCAGAATGGAGAACCGAAGATTGATTATACTAGATTGTCTCGAATAGTCAGGCTGGCAGTTCACTTCCTCGATGATGTCATCGATGTTAACCGGTTCCCGCTCCCCCAGATAGAGGAAAGGACGAGAGCTACCAGGAAAATAGGGTTAGGGGTTATGGGATTTGCTGACATGCTCATCCAGCTTGGTATTTCTTATGACAGTGAGCAGGGATTAGCCATTGCTGAGGAAGTTGCCCGTTTTATCTCCGAAGAGGCTAACAGAGCTTCACTGGAGCTAGGAGAGCAAAGGGGGGTTTTCCCTGCTTTTGAAGGTAGCGTTTATGATGTGCCTGATGGTCCTCGATTTCGAAATGCTACTCGGACCACTGTGGCTCCTACCGGCAGTTTAAGCATAATCGCCAATTGCTCCAGTGGTATCGAGCCAATCTTCGCACTGAGCTATGTACGTCATATCCTCGAGGGTGAGGAACTTGTAGAGGTAAATCCCTATTTTGAGCAAGTGGCCAAAGATAGAGGGTTTTATTCTCCGGAGTTGATGAAGGATTTAGCCCTTGGTGGAAAGCTACGGGATATAGAAGGTATTCCTGAAGATGTGAAACGGATTTTTGTTACCGCATATGATATAGCTCCCGAATGGCACGTTAAAATGCAGGCTGCTTTCCAGAAATCTTGCGATAGTGCCGTTTCCAAAACGGTAAATTTCGCCTACGAGGCAACGCCACAGGATATAGCTAATGTATATATGTTGGCTTATGAAGAGAAGTTGAAGGGGATAACCATTTACCGGGATAGGAGCAGGGAAAGCCAGGTTCTCACTGTAGGTGAGGTGGCAACGGAAGCTGAAGGGAGACTTGTTCCCCGAAAAAGACCCAAAGTTACCCGGGGGGTAACCGAGAGGGTGAACACAGGATGTGGCTATATCTACGTGACCTTGAATTTCGATGAGCATGGGGTGGTTGAGGTGTTCTCCACTTTAGGTAAAGCGGGGGGATGCGCTGCTGCTCAGCTTGAAGCCATAAGTCGTCTTGTCTCTTTATCTCTGAGATCCGGGGTGGATTTGGCCTCCGTTGTGAAGCAACTACGGGGTATTCGTTGTCCTTCCATTGCTTGGGAACAAGGACGTGCTGTCACCTCTTGTGCGGATGCTATTGCTAGTGTGCTACAGAAACATATCAAAAGGGAGAGCGATAGCAGTCTTGATGTTCCAAGCAGCGAAGTCATCGGCAATACGGAAGTGTCCCAGTCTGGTAAGTCTCCAGTGATTAGGAGTGAGGCAGGGCAGTGTCCTGAATGTGGAGGGCCCCTTATTTACCAGGAGGGGTGTAATATTTGTCTTAATTGTGGCTTCACGAAGTGTGGCTAAGCTGTTAAAGTGGGTAAAAGAAGGAAGGATAACTATTATTTAGCTCTGAGGCAGATATCCAAAGTTGCTAATTCGAGTTTGAGCATCAGGAGGATCTTCAACTCTGTGGCTAAAAGTACTGCTAAAGCACTAGGGGCTAATGGCTGCCGTATCTCATTTCTTGATACACAAAAGGAGTATTTGATCAATATCGGTGCTCACGGTCTCAGTGACTATTATCTAAAGAAGGCGCCGCTTGATGCCCGCAAAAGCATTCCCGAGGTTCTCGATGGCGAGGTGGTATATATTGCTGATGCCATCAAAGACGAGAGGATTCAACATCCCCAAATAGCAAAGTCGCAAAGAATATCTTCCATATTGGCTGCTCCCATAGCGGCAAAAGGTGAAGTAATTGGCGAGATCAGGCTTTACACACACAACCCTCACATATTTTCGGAGGATGACAAGAATTTCGTTGTCACTGTTGCCAATATTAGTGCTGTGCTG
>DAOUSX010000141.1 GCA_030627025.1 Dehalococcoidia bacterium | reverse complement strand
GATAGGGAAAAGAAAGCAGTTTCAATAAGCAACGGGGATACCATCGGATACGATAAGCTTGTCCTGGCGACTGGTTCTGTACCGATAGTTCTGCCTATCCCTGGCGCTGATAAAGGGGATGTGTTCACTGCCAAGAAAGATGTAGCATATTTGAAGAACATGCTGGATATAATTAATGGCGCTAAGGATATTGTAATTATTGGGGGCGGCTTCATTGGCGTGGAGTTTGCTGATGAATGCCGGAAAAACCATGATTGTAATGTTACCATCGTGGAGGTATTGCCACATTGCTTGCAACTGGCTTTTGATGAAGAATTCTGCATTGAAGCGGAGGAAGTACTTACTGAAAGAGGTATCAGGCTGCTCTGCAACAGTAAAGTCGAGGCTATCCTTGGCGATGAAAAGGTCAGCGGCGTCAGACTAGCAGGTGGGCAGGAGCTAAAGGCGGATGTGGTTATCATGGGCGTGGGTACGACACCAGACGTTGAACTGGCTAACAAAGCTGGGATGGAGATAGGACCAATGAAGGCGATTGCTGTCGATGGATATATGCGAACTATTGCCGATGCGAACATATTCGCCTGCGGGGACTGTGCTGCGAAGTATTCTTTCTTCAGCGGTAGGCCGAGCAGGGCTATGCTTGCCTCTATTGCCACGAGCGAAGCACGAATAGTAGGAGCTAACCTTTTCAATACCCGTTATCGCAATCATGGGGAAGTCGGTGTCTTCTCCACCATAATCGGTGAGCGAGCATTTGGCTGGGCTGGCTTAACTGAGGCCGTGGCAAGACAAGAGGGTTTCGATGTCGTGATAGGTGAATCAGCAGCACCTGATAGGCATCCCGGTGGTATGCCAGGGGCAGCAAACACAAAGGTGAAGTTAGTATTCTCCAGGGACAATGGCTTGTTGCTTGGTGGTGGAGTTTCAGGTGGAACAACTACAGGGGAGATAGTGAATATTATCAGTGCCTGTATTCAGCATTGGATGACTGCTTATGAGGTTTCCCTGTTTCAAATGGGCACACATCCTGCTTTGACAGCATCGCCGATAGTGTATCAGATGGTAAATGCTGCCGAGCTTGCGGTCAAGGCTATATAGAAGTACTAATGAGGCACAAGGAGAAGCCATGCCGATTTTTGATTATAAATGCCAGGAATGCGGTGAGGTATCGGAGATATTTGTAAACCAGGCGGACAATAAAGCCATCATCTGTCCTATTTGTGGCAGTGAGAAGATGGAGAGACTCATCTCTGCTTCTTATTTGCTGCAAACCGAGACTAGAGTACTAGGCAGGACGTGCTGTGGCAGAACAGAGCGCTGTGAGACACCACCGTGTTCCATAGATGGCACCTGCAGAAAGAGTTAAACACGTTGGACCCAAGCGAGCTTAAACCTTGGTATTCAATCCTGACAAGGTTCAGTCGAAATACGAGCTAATAGTAAGATAGCAATGTTAGGAGGTTGTGAATGAGATATGCGGTACCTGTTTCAAATGGCAAGGTAGCGGTCCATTTTGGTCATTGTCAGCATTTTGCCTTGTTTGATGTTGATGAGGCGAAAGGGGTTATCTTGAACAAGGAGAGCATGCCTTCGCCAGGACACGAACCTGGACTTCTACCAATATGGTTGGCAGAGCAAGGGGTTTCTGTCGTTATAGCTGGTGGTATGGGTTCCCGGGCACAGGCTCTTTTTAGGGAGAATCGCATTGAAGTCATTATTGGTACGCTCAACGACGATCCGGAGAAGGCCATTTTGGATTATATAAGGGGCACATTGGCAACAGGTGATAATATATGTGACCACTAAAGATAAAGGAGTTATCTATGAGTATAGAGGAGAAAGTTCAATTCGCGCTGGAGTCGGTACTAGTTCCCGGGGTAATGCGTAGCTTGGTGCAGGTGAACTTAGTTCGAGGTATTGAAGTTAAGGATGGTAAAGCAAAGATCACCCTGGCTTCAGCTGCCATCCCTAGCACTTATCATAGCTGGCTTAAGGATAAGGTGGCTGGGGTAGTTCACGAGCTTCCTGAGATAAAGGAAGTTGCCGTTGAGCTTGTGGAAGCCAAGCCTAAAGAGCTTAACCAAATTGAGCACGTAATAGCGGTGATGAGTGGCAAGGGTGGGGTGGGGAAATCATTAGTGGCGGCGCTTCTTGGCGTTGAACTTGCCCGTCAGGGGAACGAGGTAGGCATACTTGATGCTGATATCACCGGTCCTAGCGTTCCCAAAATGTTTGGTTTGGGTGGTGTTCGTCCCTCTGGCAGTGAAAGCGGAATTTTGCCCGTTTTGTCTCGCTCAGGCATTGAGGTTATGTCCATTAATCTTATGCTGCCTCAAGAGGATGATGCCGTTATCTGGAGGGGGCCATTAATATCCAAGGCTATTATGCAATTCTGGGAGGAGGTATTGTGGGGCAAGCTCGATTATCTTATTGTTGACCTGCCTCCAGGCACTGCTGATGCTCCGTTAACGGTAATGCAGACCTTACCAGTATCTGGTGTGGTTATGGTATTCAGCCCTCAGGAATTAGCAGCAATGGTGGTGAGGAAGGCGATTAAGATGACCCAAAAAATGAATGTCCCCATTTTGGGCGTGGTAGAGAACATGAGCTATCTGGTTTTACCTGATAGTGGCAGAAGACTGGAGATTTTTGGTAAGAGCAAGGGGGAGGAAATGGCAAGGGCATCAGGAACCCCTCTACTGGCGCAAATTCCTGTTGACCCTCAGTTAGCGCAACTCTGCGATGAAGGTAATATCGAGAGGTATAGTTCGGATATTTTGAAGACTTTTGTTAATAATTTTCTTCAGGCGCTGTCATTAAAAACAAAGTCGGGTAAGAACAGTCAGTGAACTTTCTTGAGCAAGCGAAATCCTGCACTGAGTGTGGACTTTGTCTCGAAGCTTGCCCTGTTTATCAAGTTACCGGTGAAGCGCTATTTTCGCCAATTGAGCGTCTAAAAATAGCAATTGACTTATTTGAAGGAAAGGAAATCAGCGAGCAGATGATAGAAAGCATCAATAATTGTCTTGCCTGTATGCGGTGTGAAAGCATCTGTCCCGAGGAGATCGAACTCACCGAAATTGTGTTCCAGGCTAGAAGTGAATTATCTAAAAAGGGTTTAGGTCCTTCGGAAAAGCAGAAAAGGATAATCGAGGGAATTCTAACTATGGGTAACGGCGTGGGTGGTGACCCTGAAAAAAGGTTAGAATGGTTGCCTGAGGAATTTCCCCGAAGGGAATCTGACACTCTTTTTTATATTGGCTGTCTTGGCTCTTATCAGGAGAAAGATGCCGCTGCTTCTTCCTACTTAGTTTTGAAAAGGCTGGGATTCGATTTCATGTTGCTGGAGGACGAAGGATGCTGTGGAAGTATTTTATATGAAAATGGGAGAATCGACCTGGCTGAAGAGTTATTCCACAGGAATATCGAGAAATTTAACTCACTGGGCATCAAGAGAATCGTTGTTCTCTGCCCCGTTTGCTTGAAGTGCTTTAAATATTGTTACCCCAAGGTTCTTGGCAGCACTGGTATTTCCGTTCAACATATAGTAGGGGTGATATACGATTTATTAGGCCAAAACCCTGCTCTTCTAAACAAGGTAAACAGAACGTTAACCTACCACGACCCTTGTCCACTAGCCAGGAAGGCAGGGATAACCGAAGAACCGAGAAGAATTCTCAATTGGTGTGGTGCTGAATTAAAAGAGATGGAGGAAGGTAGGGAAGACGCTCTTTGCTGTGGTGCCGGGGGCGGAGTAAGAGTCACTTATCGAGACCTTTCTCTGGAAATAGCCTCCAGGTTGCTGAATATGGCAAAGACTGAATCTGTTGTTAGCGCCTGTCCCTTTTGTGTATTCCATTTAAATTATGCCTCTCGGAAGAGAGAATTAGCGAAGAACGTGGTCTACTTTACTAATATAGTATGGGATTCTCTAAAATAAGGCGGTAGAAATTTTGAAAAAGATGTAGTTGCCCAATTTATT
>DAOUSX010000187.1 GCA_030627025.1 Dehalococcoidia bacterium | reverse complement strand
TTGATATTCAGGCGGGATATTTCCTTTTCTATCTTTGTTCTTTCCTTCTTTGGTAAATGCTCCAATTCCCCCTTTATTTGGCGGTCTTCCAGGCCAACCAGGTAGTTAATCCGAGATTGTATCGCGTCGAAGTTAGTCAATATTCCGCCAAGCCATCTCTGGTTGACATAGCACATACCGCATCTACTTGCTTCTTCCTCTATTATTTGTTGAGCTTGCTTCTTGGTGCCTACGAAGAGGATAGTTTGCCCGTTGGCGATTAATTCCCTAACGAAAGCACAAGCTTGCTCCAGCCTGTCGGCTGTTTTCTCCAGGTCGATGATATGGATACGATTGCGCTGAGTGAAGATATAATCCTTCATCTTAGGATGCCACACGCTGGTCAGGTGCCCAAAGTGAGCACCTGCCTCCAAAAGTTCCTTTATCACAGCATTTTCCGTCATAAAACTTGCCTAATGTAGCATGAATGAGATCTTTTTGACAAGATGAGGCATTATTTTCGGAATAGGGCGAAGAACCTGTCCTGATATTCCTCGAATAGCCCCCATCTATGCAACTCGTTGACCAGTTCAGGGGCTCGAGAAACGTCTTTGTTTACCAGTTCGAAAAGTTCCTCGATAAAATTTCGAGCATCCTTAGGCACCCCGGTGGAATCTATATCCAGGAAGCCCCTCCTTTGAAAATCAGTGATGTTGGTGTATACCGACCCTCTCGTTAGCTCATAGATAAATATCATTAATGATACGTCCCATAGCTCTTCTATTCCTTTAATTA
Organism: Dehalococcoidia bacterium; assembly: GCA_030627025.1. Classification (GTDB taxonomy): domain Bacteria; phylum Chloroflexota; class Dehalococcoidia; order GIF9; family AB-539-J10; genus CG2-30-46-19. The sequence continues at coordinate 2,297 of DAOUSX010000187.1, read as the reverse complement.
TGGCGCTCAGTGGATTGTTTTCCTCCTCTATTCTTTCGTTTAGCTTATTTATTAGTGTTGCTGTAGGTTCAGAAACAATGTTCATCTCTTTGGCTTCATTTTTATATCGATAGAAGATGCCTGGCTCATGGGGAGTGTTCTCTGCCATGGCCTGGAGGTATTTGCTGGCTTGCTTACTAAACCCCTCTAGCCTGGTCAGGTAGCTAGGGGTAACAATCCTTGGCCTCTCAGCAATCACGTTCCCGTCCCTCACTACATTAACATTCTCGGTTAAACCGGTTACCACATAATAGGAGATAATGGTATTGCCAAAGGTAGCCAGATTTTGCCGTGGGGACCTGATTACCTTGGTGTGTTCTATGGCATATTTAATTCTCGGGTCTATGTCTATATCCATCTCTTTCCTTTATACTTACATTATATATTATACAAACATCTTCACCATCTGGAAATTTCGTTCCACGTTTTGCTTCCCGGTGATTATCTTGCCCGGTTCGGTACTATGCCCGGGAATCAAATATTCCACATCAAGTTGTGATAATTTGTCAATGCTGCTGCGCAGCAGGGAAGGGCTGCCTCCAGGAAGGTCTGTTCTGCCAATGCTACCCCAGAAAACCACATCACCGCTTATCAATACTTTTTTCTCTTTCCAGTAAAGCGAAATCGATCCCGGGGAATGTCCCGGGGTAAGTAAGACCTGAACAGTAACCTTGTTACTCGTGCCCAAGGTTAAATCACCTTCTTTGAGGTAAAAGAACGGACTGGTCTGTGGTAGCCTGGCGCCAAAAGCATCGTAGAGCTTATTCCCTATGTTGCGATGAAAATCATCTTCCTCTTTGGATAAAGTAACCAGGGCGTTATTTCTTTCTACGATAGTAGATGCAGCTTCAAAATGGTCCGGGTGGCTGTGAGTGACAATTATCAACCCCACATCCGTGATGCTCAGCCCATCTTTGTTCATTGTCTCGATCAACGAATCGAGGCAGGCTTCACCAACCTCATCGTGGATATGCCCCGGGTCAACCAGCACATGTGGTTGCTTCCCCCGCAAAACATGGCACCAAAGACTGGCGTTACAATTATTCCCCATCCCTTGCCAGATGTAGCAATAAAAGTTCTCCGCTAATCGTAAAGAACGGTGATAAACCATAACTGCTTAAATCCTCAACAAATTCAAAATTCTAAGTTCCAAACATTCAGTACTTTTCATTACAGGAGCCCCAATAGCTCGCTGGCGTTTTCCCTGAGATATTTCTTGTTTTCCTTATTTCCAGGGCGTAACTGGATGAATACCGCGATCCCCTCGCTGCCCTACTTCTAAGCAGCCTCATCTAGAAGCGAGAAAACTGGCTTTTGAGGGTAGGGTTTGAGCGTTTTGGGAAGGCCAAATACCTCATATTCCTCAAGCCACGGCTTCTCCTTTACGATAGTTTCCTCCTTATTTGACCCTAGCCACTATTATAAACTAAAATGTCCTCTGCTTCCACAGCGAGAGGTATCTTGTGGCTGACATAAAAAGCGCTTGGGAAATTGCTCAGGAGAGGGCTAATAAGCTGGGCAAGCTCTCTGTTGAGGAGCAAAAGCAGCAGAAGGAGCAGGAATGCCGTCAAATTGCTGCTGGAATCGCCCAGAACTACCTTGACTCTTCGCAAGCTCAAGATATAGTTACCATGATTGATAAACATTCTGGGGAAGAAAAGAGTTTAATTGAGTCGGCGTTATTTGGCCTACTACCTGAGGCTATTACTTTCGACAGCCAGAGCAGGGCAGAGAAAGCAGCTCGAGGTATAGTGACTCTGGAGCCAAAAGCGCAGCCGATTGTGGGACGGATGATAGACCTGTTGACGGAATACCACCAAGCTGGAGAGAGGATAAGGAAGGAAGTGGAAAGCGGGGCAAAGGAAGTGCTGCATCAATTGAGGATTTCAGGCTTGGCAATAGGGGAGATAAACATCGAAGGTAGTCCGCAACGCCAACAGGATTGGCAAAGGTTCAGGGCACCATTGGAACAACAGCTTGATGTCCTTAAGCGAGAGTTACACGAAGGAAAATTCTAAATCCCAGGCACTAAACCGTAAACAAATCCAAAAATCAAAGATAAAGAATCAAAATTACAATTCAAAAAGCAAAAACCTTCATTCTTAGACTTTGCTCTGTCATTTTAGGCTGTTTAATCTTGTGCTAGCTTTGGATCCAGATTTGTCTTGAGATTATCCGGGAAATCCTTCACCTCCAAATTTTGTAGTGCGACCCTTCGGGGTCGTGCAGCACGAGGCTAAAGCCTCGCACTATATTTT
>DAOUSX010000193.1 GCA_030627025.1 Dehalococcoidia bacterium | reverse complement strand
TCAGCTACAGGGAAATCAGTCAGATGAACGCTCTCCTCAGCTTTAGCATCGACAGAGCGTACTAAATTTTGATAAAGCTCCTCAGCAATAAAAGGTGTGAAGGGAGCCAGAAGCTGGGACAGAGTCACCAGACACTGATATAGCGTAGTATAAGCTGCTAGTTTGTCGGCATCACTTTCACTTTTCCAAAATCTGCGTCGGCTTCTCCTCACATACCAATTGGAAAGATTATTAACAAAGTCCTCAATCATGCGTGATGCCTTTGTAGGGTTATAGTTATCCAGGGCATTATTTACTTCAGCCACAAGCCGATTGAGCTCCGAAATAATCCAATTATCCAACTCTGTGAGGGGCAATGACTCTGATGGCTGGGGAACAAAACCATCGATGTTAGCATATAGCGTGAAGAATGAATAGGTATTCCATAAAGTAAGTAGTACCTTTCGCATGGTCTCGGCAACCATTTTTGTGGAGAAGCGGTGCATATTTTCGGCCGGCGCAGAACTTAGCAAATACCAGCGGAGTGAATCAGCACCGTAATTATCGACCACTGTCCAGGGGTCGATTACATTGCCTTTCGATTTACTCATCTTATCACCCTTAGCATCAACAACATGTCCCAGACAGATAACATTCTTAAAGCAAGGCTGTCCGAATATCAGTGTGGATATGGCATGCAAGCTATAAAACCAACCGCGGGTTTGGTCAACAGCCTCACAAATAAAATCAGCGGGAAAGTTCCTCTCAAACTTATCCCTGTTCTCAAAAGGGTAATGCCATTGGGCAATCGGCATAGCTCCCGAATCAAACCAGCAATCAATAACCTCAGGGATGCGCCACATTACATCGCCGCACTCAGGGCAAAGAAGAGGCACCTCGTCAATGGAAGGTCGGTGAAGATCTTTAAGTTCCTCGGGATTCCTAATAGTTCTTCCTGCAGGCATGTCCTCTGCCAATTTCTCTGGTTTCGCTTTCCTTAAGCCTTCAAATCCTTCTTGCAGCTCTTTTACACTTCCAATACACTCATCGTGACCGCAACCCTGGCAGTTCCAGATATTAAGAGGAGTACCCCAATAACGCTCCCTGGAAAAAGCCCAGTCTACATTGTTCTCCAACCAGTCGCCAAAACGACCATATTTAATATGCTCCGGATACCAATTTATCTCAGCGTTTCCAGAAATAAGCCTGTCTTTTGCTGCCGTTGTTTTGATATACCATGCCTTCTTAGCATAGTAGAGAAGTGGCGTCTCACATCTCCAGCAGAAAGGATAGGTGTGAATGATTCTTTCGCTGCGGTAGAGTAAACCACACGAATTAAGTTCATCAAGTATGAGTGGGTCGGCATCCTTAACAAACTTACCGGAGAAAGGGTAAGTGCCCGTCATGTTACCGCTTAAGTCCACAGGTTGAACAAAATCGAGTCCGTTATCCATGCCAGCATCGAAGTCAACCTCCCCGAAAGCGGGAGCCATATGAACAATGCCGGTTCCTTCATCCATGGAAACAAAGTCAGTGCCGATTACAGGATAAGTTAAATCCACTTTACCTACTTGCACATCCAGGGAAGGCAAGCTAACGCACTGCACATTAAAATCGTGTGGATTGAATAAGGGTTCGTATCTAAGGTGAATAATATCTTTACCTGATACAACGGCTATTTCCTTATAACCTGCAAGTCCAACTTGCTTTACAAGCTGTGTAGCTAGAATAAGGTAGTCCTTCTCTCCCTCCATCACACTATATTCAGCTTCAGGTGCTACTGCCAAGGAAGTATTTCCAGGTAAAGTCCATGGTGTCGTTGTCCAGACAAGAAAATAGGCGGGCTTCTTAACTAAGGATGAAGGCTCAACTACATAGCGTAGTGGTGAATCACATTTTAACAATGATGGACTGTAAAGCTTAAACTTTATGTAAATAGATGGATCGTTAGCATCATCTCGGTAGCCCAGGGCTACCTCGTGAGAGCTGAGCGATGTGCCACATCTAGGACAATGCGGCGTTACCTTGTAACCTTGATAAACATAATTCTTGTCCCACAGTTGCTTGATAATCCACCAGCAAGATTCAATATAGCCATTATCCAACGTAATATAGGGGTGCTCCATATCTATCCAATAGCCGATACGCTCAGTCATAGCCTCCCATTCCCTTATATAGTGGAAGACGCTGTCCCGGCAATGTTGGTTAAACTGATAAACACCATATTCCTCAATTTGAGCTTTGTTACTAATACCAAGAGAGCTTTCCACTTCCATTTCCACCGGTAATCCATGGGTGTCCCAACCCGCCTTGCGTGGCACGCAATAACCTTTCATCGTTTTATAACGACAGATGGCATCCTTAAACAATCTGGATAGCACATGGTGAATACCCGGACTACCATTTGCTGTAGGCGGGCCTTCATAGAAAATATAGTATTGATTCCTTTGTCTTGCCCTGATACCTTTGTTAAAAATGTCATGAGCTTTCCAAAAACGAAGAATACGCTGGTCCATTTCTGGAAAGCTTATTTTACCGCTTGCTTCAGGAAACATGAGGTCAGTCTTGTTTTAGCAAAATGACTACTTTTCTACTATGGCCTTCACCTGTACTTTGGGTGGTAACATCAGGGTCATCACTCAGAGCTAAGTGAATAATACGGCGCTCATCAGCTGGCATGGGTTCCAAAGTCATAGAGCGATGTCTTAACTTTACCTGCTCAGCTAAATGCAGTGCTAGCTGCTGCAAAGATTCATAGCGGCGTTTTTTATACCCGCAAATATCAATATTTAACGGCAACCAGGTCTTTAACTGCTCAGCTACTATGAGCCTAACAACAAATTGTAAGCAAGCCATGGTTTGGCCTTGCCTGCCAATTAAGATACCCAAATCATCGCCATCAATATCAAAGGATATTGGTGCCTCACCAGCCGATACCTTAATTGTGCCTTCTAATTCCATTAACCTGAGCAAAGTCTCCAATACCTCTGTAGCTACTG
>DAOUSX010000003.1 GCA_030627025.1 Dehalococcoidia bacterium | reverse complement strand
TCACTAATCATATGAACGAGTACAGCTCTTTGACAAGCTGCCAATTTTTGTGTGATGATATAAAATCAATACGGCTTACAACATTCTTACCAGGTGTGATGTATATGCCAACTGTAATAATAGAAGATATTAAAGATAGCCTTTACCATTCAATATGTAATATTTTTGATGAGTTTGGTGGTGCAGAGAGTTTAGTAAAAGGCAAGACAGTATTCATAAAAATAAATGGCATTGACTTCAGAAAGCAATGTTATACCTCTCCAGAGGTTATATCAGCTGCAATCGATGTGATGAACAATGCCGGGGCAAACAAAGTCTACGTGATGGAAAATTCAACCCAGGGGAATATAACCCGGCTCATTTTCAAGGTGACTGGCATAGATAGAATCATAAAGGAAAGAGGTGCAAAACCGATATATCTTGACGAACAAAAGCCCGTTGAAGTCTCTATTGGAGGTAACAAAATAAAATTCCCCAAAATCCTCCATGATAATCTTATTGTGAACAGGAAGGATAATTTCTACCTATCTATTCCCAAGTTTAAGACACACAGCATGGCTACGGTAACACTTGGTGTTAAATGTCAGATGGGTTTTCCATACCACAGGGATAGACCCACGAGGCATAATTTCGAACTACATCAGTTTCTCGCGGATCTCTATGCATTTATAAGACCCGATTTTACGCTCGTTGACGGCATAAACGCAGTTATACATGGGCATTACCCGCTCGAGAAGAAACTTGACCAATATCTTGTCCCTTTAAATATATTAATTGGCGGAGACGACACGGTTGCCGTTGATACAGTGGGTGCCAAGATACTCGGATACGATATAGATGAGGTAAAGCACCTGAAAATTGTATCAGATGCTGGACTTGGCTGCGGAGATTTGTCGAAGATTCAGATAAGGGGGGATATTTCCCGGTATAAGACAAAGTATTCCTGTGATATCATCGGAGATTTCCCCCAGGATGTCAAAATTGTCGAAGGGCAGGAAAGGGCATGCATAGAGGGATGTAAAAATAATACCTTAATGGTGCTCGAGATGCTCTATGTAGACTATGGTGGTCACGGCCCGTTTAACATCATATATGGAAAGGGAATCGATAGAAACCAACTTGAGAATCTTAATGATGGCCCTATTCTAGTTGTTGGCCCGTGTGCTGTCGAAGAAGTCGGTGATCATCTATCCAAGAGGTATGTCGGTAGAAAAATCGTCATGGTTAATTTTCATAATGCTCTTGGCGCCGTCACAGGTACATTGATGAAGTTTATGAAAATAAAATCAATGGATGTTGTACCGATGAATCCTATTTCTACGTTTCTGGTGTTCTTGAATGCCAAAATGCACGGTACGACTGCACAAACACCCCCCATCATATAGAATCAACTTGTTGTATTAGCCGAAATTTCTCCAAACCCGAACCTCATTTCTCCTCTATTCCTGGGCTCAATCGCTATGATAATCAGCGACAAAAATAACCAGGGGAAGTCGCTTTACTTTGACATGGAATTGCCTATCTGCAGTGAGGAAGCAAGATAGCAATAGTAATGCCATGGGGAATGCCATACTTGCTCCCAACTGTATGAGCCAGTGCATGAATCATTCCTGACTGTCCATTACTGACAGCCATACCGCCTAAGGCAGCAGCAATCTGCATTTGCCCTCGGTAAGGGTATAGGGAAACAACATTGCTGTCTTGCCCCTGTAGGACCTGAAATATGGACACAGATAGGTACAGGCGCCACATCCAATGCATAGATCTTTTTCAAATACATCGTCTAGCAATTCATTGGTCCCGAAACTCTCATATCTAAACCTCCTGGTTTCATAAATTACCTAAAGACTTTCTTTATATACTTATGATCAGCAAAGGTGATCCAACCTGGTTTTTCAACATTTAAATATATAACCCCGACACCCTTCTAAATGCTGATATTTAATGCCTTATAAGCTAATAGTAAATAAAATAAATATATCCAGATTACAAGCTTTAGGAATATACAGAAGATTTTGTGGCAGAATATTCACAGCATAAGTCCCTCGTTGTCCACTGCGACATCATGATCCATCTAACCCGAGACCAAAAGATAAAATTAGAGAAGGTCTAATGGTTTTTGCTTTCGTGCACTACCGTTGACGCTGCCAGTAGTAGTGACTAATAAATAGATATAATGCTAAAGTACCTTTTCTAATTCACTCAGACTGGGTTCGATTTGGATTAGTTCCGTACACATCTCCATGGCTACTTCCGGAACCTTGAGACCTGATCCAGTAAGCACACAAGCCACGGTCTCATCTTTATCTATTGCTCCTTGATCTAACAGTCTTTTTAGTCCAGCAATAGTAGTGGCTGAAGAGGGTTCAACAAATATTCCCTCTTTGGCTGCCAATAACCCTTGTGCCTCTAGGATCTCCTCATCTGAAACTGCAACAGCATGACCATTCGATTCCTTAAGGGTGTTAAGTGGCCATGAACCTAAAACCATCCCTATACGCAAGGCATCTGCGATGGTTTCAGGCTCAAATTGCTCTACTTCGAAAAATTGCTTATCTTCCTCAAAGGCTTTAACCAATGGTGCGGCCCCTTGCCCTTGAACACCCGCCATACGCGGAAGATTTTTGATAAAGCCTAAAGCATGAAATTCCTTGAACCCTTTCCATATAGCCCCTAGGCTGTCACCGCTAGCAGCAGGAGTAATAATCCAGTCCGGAGATTTCCACCCGAGTTGCTCGCAAATCTCATAGGCCAATGTCTTGTGTCCCTCAGTTTGGTAAGGATTGATAACTTTAGCTGTAGTTATATTAAACCACCCGTACTTCTCGCATGCCTCTATGACGAGCATTCCAGCGTCAATGAGAGAACCTTTAACAGAAAATACCTTTGCCCCATACATAGTCATCTGGGTTATCTTAGAACCCACGGCAAATGACGGTGTGAAGACATAGCATTTGATCCCTGCCTTTGCGCTGTATGCCGCTGCAGAGGAGCCGGCATTTCCATCTGAAACAGCTGCAACAATGTTTGCCCCCTGTTCGAGGGCCCTTGAAATAATGACCGTAAAGGCACGATCCTTAAAACTAAACGTGGGGTTTACGGTTTCATTCTTCATATATAAATTCTTAATCCCAATCTCGCGTGAGAGGTTCTCAGATTTAATCAGGGGCGTCCCGCCCTCCTGCAAGGAGACTATCTTCGACTCGTCTGAGATAGGCATGAACTCCTTGTATTTCCACAGAGATAGTTTTCTGCCTTCCAAGGTGTCTTTATTTAGTTTCTCACCAATCTTATCATAGTCATAGACTGGATCAAGGAGACCAAAGCCTAATCCTTTCTCGCTACACTGTGTACAAATAGAAATTGAATCCTGTGGTGAATACTGCCTCCCACAATCTATACATCTCAAACTTTTGACAAAACTCATAAGTAATAGACTCCTATAAAGTTGTGCTTACATCTTGAGGCGTTCTCTAGCGAGTTTAAGCAACTCCTCAAAAGTAGGGGCTGGCTCCCTTCCTTCCCGCGCCTTTAACACCTTCTCAGTGGCCCTTTTTACAGCTAGGGCCCGGGGATTAATCCTTTGTTTATATGCGTAAGTAATAATATCACGGGTGTTTGACCCGATGACTTCCCGCAATGCTCTAAATACATCGTCTGCTGTCCCTCCCAGTATATCAACGACTGCGAGCAAAACCCCGCCTGCATTTGAAATAAAATCGGGAACTGAGAGTATCTTGCGGTTGAATAATATCTCTTCTGCCTCGTCGCTAATGGGTAGGTTTGCGATACTGGAGATGACTTTTGCCTGAATTCGATTTGCATTATCTCTGTCAATCACATAAGGCCGTGCCCCGGGTACAAGAATATCAACAGGCAGAAAGTATATCTCCCCTTTATCAATGAGCTGGGCCCCTTCATATTCCTTAACAACCCTGTCCCCAAATTCCTTGCGCATGGCCAGAAGTCTATTCACATCCAAACCATCGCTGCCATAAAGCGTGCCCTCAAGCGTTGATATCGCAACTACCTTAGCACCTTCCTCACTCATATACCGGGCTACACCACCGCCTACCTTGCCAAAACCCTCAATAGCTACCGTGCTCCCCTTAATATCCATGTCAGCAAACTCACAGGCTGCCTTAGCCGCTACCACTACCCCGTAACCTGTTGCATGATTCTCAAGAGGCTCTCCATCTATCTCCTCCGATGCCAAACCGGTACTCTGCAAAGTAATACCCGCCCCTTCATAAATAGTCGCTACATCCTTGGCATCAGTTCCAATATCAGCCCCTACAGTCACTCCACTCTCAAGTAACGGCTTCACTGCACTCCCAAAGGCCCTCAATATCTCCTCACGTTGAGGCCCAGATATGCCCGGGCCAGCCCAAATTCCTGCCTTGGATCCCCCTACAGGAAAATCAAGAGTGGCAAACTTGTACGTCATCGCCCTGGCAAGCCTGAAGATCTCCTCAGTAGATATATCCGGAAGCATACGAGTACCTCCTCCAGCCACTCCCATTGAGGTTGTATCAACAACTAAAACACCTCGCATCCCAGCCTTTGGGTTATACACGTGAAAAATCTTCTCAGGACCGAGCTCATCCGTTAATTCCATCCATTCCCGCATAATATTCCTCCTCTCAGTAAATCCATCTTGCACTTCGCTACTATTGCGTCTATTTCAACAAGCATCTTGGAGTGGGAAAGGCCGCTTACTATCCGCAGCGTTCCTCCTACTCGCCCGGGTGTATCAGGAAACTATCTGAGGTAGGCCTCAGCGACTTTTCCCGACTCACCATATAGAGGCACCTTATCTTCAAGCCTCATGCCTGCTTTCGTCAATGTGTCTTTACTTCTCTCCATCTCGTATTGGAACTGTCCAATGACATCGTCGTGGCATACTACCTTATCTTTGTCCTTCATTGGAGGAACGCCTGATATAGATAACAACTGGGTTATACCATTGACATGCAGGACCCAGGGAAAATCCGAATAAGGCAGCCCCCGATTTTTGATTTCCGTCTTTTTCATCGCTATCTTATTCTCCTTGAAAAGGCTTAACTCTCTTCTATTTCTGTTATCACCTCTTTAGAGAAGCTCCTCAAATTTTTATGTATATCTATACCACGTTTTTGTAGATAAGACTTCCTCCAGTACCAGTACACAATTCCGAGGAGCATAATTCCACAAAAGACAAGCCCTGTCGTCAAGTCGGCAAGGAATCCGAATAAAAAGATGAGGGAGAATGTCAACAGACACCCTATCCAGGTAAACCGTCTCCAGAAAGGAGTAAATTGGAATAATGCCTTTGCATAAAGATCTGGCGCACGCTTTGGCATCCTCCACACAGCCGTAGCCCCAAAACCCTGGATAATCATCAGGGCAAATACTACCATTAATGCATACTGCTCCAGACCAGCTGCGAATATTACCCCGACTACAGAGAGAACTGTTACCAAAAATATTGTTAGATACGGTGTTTTAAACCTGCTATGTACCCTATTAAAGAAACTCGGCATCACCTGGTCTCTGCTCAAGGCAAATGCCTCACGCGCACCCAGGAGCATAATCGAATTTATTGTAGTTGCCATCGCAAGAAGCGCTGCTATAGCAATATAAGCAACTACCCATTCAGGAAGAAAATTTGCTGCAGCAGCAAGTACAGCAGCCGGACCTATCTCAGCTGCCTCGCTCCACAGCAAGGTGCCTGTAAACACATAGGTCTGCAATGTATAAATAATCAAAATAATAACTATAGAGAGAATAAGTGCCACAGGGATGTTGCGTTTCGGATTCCTCACCTCGCCTGCAACCTCAGTTATGGCTATGAAACCAGCCCATGAAAAGGTTGCTATAGCAACCACCAGAAAGAATGAACCTATCCCCTCTGGGAAGAGAGGAGCTTGAAATTCTGGTTGTATATGGAATAGACCTGTTATACCAAAGATAAACATTGCTAAGAGGAGAAGAACAACCATCAAGACCTGGGTCCATTGAAATATCTTTACTCCCAGCCAGTTAATGACGCCGAAAAGCACTACTACACCAATTGCAACCCCTAGCACTGAAATATTCGGGAAATATGCAACAATGTATTCACCAAATCCCCACGCAGCTATGCAATTGGTGCTGATCATAGCAATTATGCCCGCTAACGACATAACAACTCCTGCTGCCGGTGAAATCCACCTGGTAACAGCAACATAGTTAGCTCCTGTAACCGGAAGTGCCCCGCCTAACTGCATGAGATAAAGAGCAGCAAATATGGCAGGCACCACTGATATTACATATGCCAAGCAAAGGCTAGGGCCAGTCATCCCGGCCAGTGTGGGAATAAGGACAAAGATAGAGGCACCGATTACCAGCCCGACGATAATTGCAACACACCCAACCAAAGATAACGACCTTTCTAACTTTTCTGGCATGCTAGACCTCCTTTATACGGACATTATTTTTTCTACATTCCCTTCTAGTCTTACCCATATAACTTCAATGAGCTAACCTCTCAACCAATCATCTTGAGAAATAACCGCAAGAAAACTGTAGGAACCCAACCTCTATTGCAATCCCAGGATTCTCGCAGCGTTAAGCCCAAGCCACTTTTCCTTAACAGCATCCTTCAAGGACAAGGCCTTTAATTCCTCAACACACCTCTTGGCCGGGAGCATATCGTCTGTAGCAAATAATACCTGATCTTGAAGCAGGGAATTGCCGTAGACCATTAAAGGTTCCCAACCAGTGCCTGGCCTCCCAATGTATTTTGGTGAAACAGCGCCTATCTCGATATAGACATTGCGATGCTTCCAGGCAACAGCAATCATCTCAGTAACCCACGGCCACCCACCATGATTGGCCACAATGGTAAGGTCAGGAAAGTCGCAGGCAACCTCATCAAGGTATATAGGTCTTCCGTAGTCTATAGTACGGTCCACACTGAAGTTGATTGAGGAGTGTATGGTAATCGGTATGCCTAGTTCTTGACACTTGGCGTATAGCGGATAGAATCTTTTATCATTGCACCGAAGTCTATAGGAGAACGGCTGGATATTTACACCCTTGAATCCCCTTTCTTTCACCTCCTCGTCAACAACCTTGGCCATATCATCATCCTCAAGTGGATTTACACATAAATAGCTGGCAACAAATTTATCCGGATGTGCTTGCACTATTCTGTACACAGCGTCATTTTGCTTTCGATAATCACCATATGCCCATTCAGCCTGGAGGACCGCTTTATCAACTCCACCTTGTTCCATGCCACGGATTAGGTCATCAACAGTTATCTCTACCAGCATAGCTGCCCCTTCATATGTCCCCAGATAACTTCTCATATAACTAGTTGGCAGCCTCCTTATTGCCTCCCCAGGATCAATATATTCTCTAATTGGTGGAACCATACGAAAATCTATTATCATTCTCTCCCTCTTATTTGCCCCTGTCTTTTTTTGTTTTCGAAAGAGCTCTCCTTGAGCGTTCAGCTGCTTCCAAGGTCTGGATAACAAGGACTATATCCCTACTTTCCTGCTCAAGAGTCTCTTCAAATCCCTGATATATACCCTGATTTAAGGCCTTTTTGGAAAGGGCAACTGCAAAAGAAGAGTTTTGAGCAATCCTTCTTGCCATATCAAGGGCTGTCCCATCCAGCTCCTCCAAAGGGACCACCTTGTTGACCAACCCCCACTTCTCAGCCTGTTCCGCATCAATCATCTCGGCCGTAAACACCAGTTCCTTCGCCCTCCCCAGACCTATTAGAATGGGCAACAGCTTGGTTCCCGCATTGGTCACCGTCATACCCACACTGGTTTCAGGGAATCCAAACTTAGTACCTTTGGCAGCTATCCTGATATCGCAATTCATTGCCCATTCACACCCTGCACCAAGGGCATAACCATGAACTGCTGCAATTACAGGCTTAGGCATCCTCAGTATGACCCTTGTGGTATCCTGCAAGGTTTCGATAAGGATTAGTCCTTCCTCTATAGTAGTGATTTGATGCTCCTCCGAGAGGTCATCCCCTGAGCAAAAGGCCCTGCCTTCCCCCCTAACAATGAGGGCTTTGACCTCTAAATCCGCCTCTGCTTGCCTTAGTGCTGCGAGAAAGTCACTGACAAGTTGCCTGTTCTGTGCATTGAGTACATGGGGCCTGTTGAAACTGATTATTGCAATGCCATCCTCCTTATCATAGAGCACTGTCTCTAACTGCATCATTTTACCTCTAGAGGCCATATCCCTTTAGGATGCGGCCTTTTCTGAAAGATAAATCTATTTTTTAAGAGATTCTAGAACCTCTTTTCTAAGTGCCTTCCTATCTGCTTTTCCTATCCTGGTTGTTGGAATATTCTCTCTCACGATCACCTTTTTAGGAACCTTAAATTTTGCAAGCTCTTTCTTGCACAGCTCGATTATCTTTTTCTCGTCGACCTTTCTTCCAGGTTCTGGAGTGACGAAAAGCCAGATTATCTCCCCATATATCTTGTCTGGTACTCCTATGGCAGCTGTCATAGCCACATCTGGACTCTTTATTGCAACTTCTTCAACCTCTGTAGGTAAAACAGTATAACTCCCTACTCTGATAATTTGCTTCTTTCTCCCTTGGATGTAGAGTCCTCCGTCTTCTGTAAGATATCCTAAATCCCCGGTCCTAACCCATCCATCTGGAGTAAAGCCTGCTTTATCCTCTTCAGGCTGGTTGAAGTAGGATTTGATCGCCAGTGGTCCGCTGACAATTACTTCGCCAACCTGTCCTTGGGGGAGCTCATTGTCATTATCATCAACTATCTTAATCTTTACTGTTGGCAGAGGCATGCCGACATAACCCTGGGCGATTTTGGCTGGATCATCATCTGGTTTTGTGAAAGTTACCTCAGGTCCTGCTTCGGTACTTCCATAGCCATTAATTATACAAGGGGCAATTTTCTCTTTGATTCCTTCAATAAGCTCTGCAGACACCTTTTCCCCGGAAAATACTGCAAGCTGGAGCGATGAAAGATCATATTTATCAATCTCTGGCATAGAGAGAAGAATTGCATACATCGTGGGTACTCCACCCATCCACCTTATCTTCTCTTGTTGAGTAACCTCTAAGATTTTGGTTGGACTCCAATCGTGCATGACTATCATTTCAAGTCCAGCGAGAATCCCTGTCCCCATAATTTCTACTGTCCCCCCGACATGGCTTGGAGGGAGGGCTGCTATTGTTTTAATCCTTTCCATTCTACCTGGTATGCCAGAGGGAGCAAGCCATCTCTCAAAATACTCCATTTCAATGTATGACATCAATGCCATGTTCTCATGTGAGAGCAAAGCCGCTTTGGGCACGCCGGTTGTACCACCTGTGAAGATTACTAGAGCCCCATCATCCTTGTTCTGATCGAGCTTTGCTGCTTTGAGCTCCTTATCCAGATCTAGTTGCATGGTTAAAAGGTCCTCAAATGAAGTCCCAAATTCTGAGGAACCTACCAGAACCTTTTTAATTCCGTCGAACTCTGGGCCAAGAGCTTGGAGACTTTCAACGATATCATGGTCTCCTGCCCTACTGAGGGAAACGATAACCTTTGGCTTAGCATGTGATAAAAATCTTTTTAGGTCTGCTATTCTAAATTTCACATCCATGGGAACGAGGATTGCATCTATCTTTCCTGCTGCAATAAGCGTAAAAATATAATCTATACTACAGGGCAGTATTGAAACTATTCTGTCTCCCTTTTTAACACCGAGACTTATGAATGCCTTCGCCAACTGATCAGTTATCTCTTGAAACTCCTCAGATGAGACTGTCCTGTCATCTTCCCTTAACGCTGGAAACTCAGGATCTACCGAGCTCCAGTACTCCACATACTGCCAATATGAATCTAGTCTTGGGACCTCCATCTGGTAAAGACCTCCTTTCTTAATTTTCAAATATTTTGGCCTCTTTTACTCTTTTCAAGCTATTATACTACTCTGTTGCTTACCATGAAAACTTTTCAGACTGTCTAAAAACCCTCTGTGCCGGATGGTAATCAACTACCATAGGTTGTCGCCGGCAGCTTAACAGTTACTCTTTGATTCTTTGAAAACTACATTCCCCTCTCATCTCAGCTGCTTTCGTTTGCTTTCAACGCAAATGTTACACCTCAGCCCCGACTAAAAGTCAATAGCTTGTGCTGGCTGACCACATGGGTAACACTAGACTATGGATCTTAGCAAGTTCCCTTTCAATATACTCCACAGGGGCAAGATAGCCAGGTGATTGGTGTGGACGATTGAAATTATATTCTATAAGCCATTCAGTTAGCCGTGCAAGAAACATGATATAAGTGCTGTAGCCGAATTCATAAGTGAACTTAGGGCCAACGTGAGGGAAGCAAACAAGCGTACTGAAGAACTGCTGAGTGGAATGGATTAAACGACATGACGAATTGTGCAGTTTTCTAGTTGGATAAGTCAGGGAAATCTCTGGCAGCACGCTCCTTGAGAATATGGTGCTGCTTTTTACCTGAGCGTTATATCTGCCTTCTATTAGGGCTGTTTTTTCGGTCAAATCTTAAATCGCCACCTTGCGATAGTCCTCAAACCGCGGCTTTCTCTTCTCCTGGAATGCCTTCACCCCTTCTGCTGCCTCCTCAGTATTATAGTACAGACCTAAACCGGCAATTCCCAGGTAAGTAACCCCTGTTACTCCATCCGTTTCGGCATTGAAGGCATACTTCAGGAATTTTAGAGAGGTTGAGCTCTTTGCCAGTAACTCCTCACACCACTTGTCCACTTCCTCATCCAGCTTGTCTGGAGGCACTACCGCATTAACTAATCCCATCTGTAAGGCTTCTTGCGCAGAGTATACCTTGGTGAGGAACCATATTTCTTTAGCTTTCTTTGTGCCGACATTTCGCATTAACTCCCCGGTGCCAAATCCCGGGTCAAAACTTCCCACCCGCGGCCCAGCTTGCCCAAAGCGAGCGGATTCAGAAGCTATGCCAAAATCACAAGCAACCTGCCACACATGCCCACCTCCAATGGCATAGCCATTTACTCGAGCAATTACAGGTTTCGGAATAAAACGAATCAACCAGGTAACCTGCTGCCAACCAACCTCCAGGGGCAAAGCGGCTATGGTGTTTTCATAACCCTTGATTGTGCGTACGCTTTGATCGCCACCAGTGCAGAATGCCCTGTCTCCTGCCCCTGTGAATACCACCACACGAACCTCATCATCACTCCATGCCTGCATGAAGGCTTGAGTCAGTTCATAAACAGCGACATTATTGCAGGCATTCATTACCTTCGGCCGATTTATCGTTATCCTTGCTACGCCATCCTTCTTCTCATAGAGAATTTCCCTGTATTCCATAATTTCACCTCCCGTTTATACTTGCAGAAAGCCCTTTATGCCATAGTGAGCCCACCACTAACACTCAGGGTTTGGCCCGTAATATAACCTGCCTCATCTGATGCGATGAAGGCAACAGCGGCTGCTATATCCTCAGGTTTTGCAAGCCGTCGCATAGGGATTGCTTTCTTCAGAGCGTCAATCAGGTTCGGGTTCTCCTCAGCCATAGAGGCAAGAAGCGGGGTTTCTGCTGGTCCTGGACAGATGCAATTTACCAGAATGTTATACCTTACAAGCTCTCGTGCAAGTGTTTTTGTAAACGCGATCATGCCTCCCTTGCAGGCTGAGTAGACAGATTCACCCGTCGAGCCAACCCTGCCAGCATCCGAGCCTATGTTCACTATCCTGCCGTAGTTACGCTCCTTCATTCCATCGAGAACCGCCCTGGTAACAGTCATGGGCCCCCTTAGATTTATAGCTATTATTCTATCCCAGAGTTCCTCAGGCAGGTCCATAAACAACATTAGTTTATCCCAACCTGCATTGTTCACCAGAACATCAATCCTTCCCCAGCTTTGCTCAACTTCTTTGACGGCCTGTTTCACAGAGTTACTATCCGTGATATCCATTTCTACAGCCATAGCTTTCCCATTCTTTAATCCTATGTCAGATGCGACAGCCTTCGCCTTATCTACCTGAATATCGAGGATGCCAACGGCAGCCTGCTCCTGAGCAAGGCGCCTGGCTATGGCCTCTCCCACACCTTGAGCTGCACCCGTTACTATTACTACTTTGTCCTTAAATCGCTCCATTTCTGGCACCTCATTTATTTTTCTCTTTACCAGGAAAACTTTCGTGTTTACCTGGAGTTCCGTAAGTGTACTGGTCTTGCCTTTGTTGGCTCACTCTAGAAGCACACATTAAGTCATCTAACCATTACCTCCTTTGCACAGGTTATTACAGCCTGATGGGAAAGCTCACATATTTCCCTTGCCACGTTCTGAATAATCTTGTCTTCGTCAGGTATAAGGAAGGTATTCCCTCCCTGCCACATTACGGAGAATATTCAGCTTCATAATATCGGCAGTGCCATCGGCGAATTCGTAGCCTATGGCATCTCGTAACCGCTGCTCCAGCGGGTATTCTACACTATAACCCACGTGACCAAGGGTTAATAAGGCATTGTGGATAGCATCTACGGCTACAACTGGTCCCAGATATTTAGACATTGCTGACTCTTTAGCAAAGGGCAGCCCTTGATCATGCAGCCACATAGCTTTATAGCAGAGCAAGCGAGCTGCTTCTACTCTGGTCAAACTCTCTATAAGCCTGAAAGATACTCCTTCGAATTTGAGAATGGGTCTGCCCCAGGCATGCCGACTCTTACCATAATCGAATGCTTCATTGAGGCTGGTTTCTGCCATACCCAGAGCCGACAGAGCCAGCATAACTCGAAAGATATCAAAATCTTCCAGTGCTAATCGAAAGCCCTGTCCTTCTTCACCGGCTCTGTACTTGGACGAGATACGAACATTATCGAAAAACACTGATGATCTGTCCAGAGAAATCCACCCGGTATCAGCAAACGGGGTCCTGGAAACTCCGGGAATGTCTAAAGGTACAGCAAAGCAAGTTATTCCCTTCGCTTTCTTAGAAGGGTCGACTGTAGCAAATACACCGGCCAAATCTCCTTGCATCCCGAGGCTAAGTGATGTCTTTTCTCCATTGAGTATGTAATAATCGCCGTCCCTGGTAGCCCTGGTTCTGAGTGCAGTTGCATCAGAGCCGCACTCAGGCTCAGTTATACCAAAACAGGGGATAACTTCTCCACAAGCAATCCTGGGAAGCCACTCTCTTTGTACCTCAGGGTGACAGCGTGCAAGGATTACTGCAGCTCCGAATGCCTCCAGCGGAAATAGTGCAGCAGCATGGTCTACTTTACCGAACTCTTCAGCGGTTATTCCCAGCATCATAGCATCTCCAGGCTGCCCTCCGTAATCTTCAGGAATCCACAGCCCTTGAAATCCTTCTTTCCCTATTTGCTCGACAATTTCTCTGGGGTACTGATTCTGCTTACATCTCTCTTTGGCGCCGGGGGCTAGAACCCTGTCGGCAAAATCCTGTGCTTTCTGTTTAAACATGAGTTGAGCTTCGCTAAAACCAAATTCTGGCATATTTCCTCCCTTGGTCAGTTTGACCTTAACCAATCTATCACGAAACTGAGATTCTCCAACGCAATTTGTGTCAAACTTCCCCGGTTATTCTTGCTTTTCTCCAGCTACCCTTTTTCAATTGATTTGTTGACCAGGAAAATCTTTGGCGGTGCGCTCTTTGGGAGCATAATACTGCTCTTCCCCTGACTCGGGTGAATAGTGGGCCCTTGGATTTTGCAAATTTATGCTCTCTTCACCTTCAGACAAAATTTATCAGACTACAGAAGCTGGGGTCAATTAGCAACAAGGACTGCGGACCGGACAAACCGATGAATTGTTCGCCCACAGCGAGGCACGTGTCAACCTTTACTATCCGTCTGCTCCAAAGTATAATCTCCATGTATTCCAGGGAAAGGAGGGGTTTTTGGTATGAGCAGTCAAGCTGAAGTGCCAGTAGCTTCAACTGGAATTCCTTTTCGAGCATTAGAGTTTAGAGATGTGCGCCTCTATATTTTCAGCGCCGCCTTTATTTCCTTAGATGTGCTGGCGCCTTGGCTGACGCATCATTTTGGTGGAGTCCAGGCTGGCAGCACTTTCCTGCCTATGTTCTTCTTTATACTCTTAGCCGGCTTATTGGGTGGCTGGCGAGCTGGCCTATTGGTGGGACTATTCACTCCTTTGGTTAGCTTCGGGGTTTCGGGAATGCCCCTGCTGCCAGTCCTGCCTCAGATAACTATAGAATGCGTCTTCTATGGTTTAATCGCTGGACTATTACGAGGTAAATTTCATCTCGGGGTAATATGGTCACTAATCGGGGCGATGATTGTGGGGCGGCTGGCTCGATTGGGCTTTATAACTGCAGTATTTCTTCTCTATGGAGGAGAAGTTTCTCCTCTTACCTATATGTGGTTCGTGGTGTTGCAAGGCTTGCCTGGAATCGCCATTCAATTAACCCTCATTCCGTTAACAATGAGGATAGCCGAAAAATGGTATCAAAAGAGGGCATATGACGGATGCTAACAGCAAGCCATTTATTCGACTATTTCGTGGCAAGCGAGGACAGTTTACGTGCTTATCATGGAGCTGAGCTAGTTTTCAGCTCTAAAGATAGTGGGCTGGCACCATTAGTGGATTACGTCATTAAATTTGCTTCTGCGACAGGAGAAGTGCTTATTCTTGACCGGGTAGTTGGTAACGCCGCCGCACTGCTGTTAAAGTTAGCCCTTTGTACTGAGGTGTGGAGCTCACTGGGCAGCGAACAAGCCGCCCGGACTCTAAGCAGCTTCGGTATCAGGTATCATTTTGTAAGCAAGGTTCCGTACATTTTGAACAGGCAGAACAGCGATATTTGTCCTTTTGAGAAGCTATCGATGGGCAAAACCCCGGATGAGTTTTATGGGACAATTAAAGCTCTACATTGAGCCAATTTAGGGCTGAATCAAGAGCCCTAAAACTAAGCTGTCACAGGTCTAAGGCTATATGTTGAGCTTCCCTGATTCGATAATTAAAGGGTCTTCTTCGTCCAGCACACGGATGATATCCTTGTACATCCCCTTCTTCATCGCACTGATTATCTCCCTCCCCTTGTTCAGACCTTTTGCGAAGGAAAGGACCTCATCCATCAAGTCATTGATATGACATGCCTTCATAACGATGTGATGCTCTTCACACTCATAAGCAGTAAGACGTTTGCCGGTGTATTTCATCTCCTCAAGCTTATACATAGGGATTGCCTTTTTCGCGATTGCTATCATCCCGGGAAGAAAGGGTATCCCGAGGTCTACTTCAGGGAAACAGAAGAACCCTCTGTCAGAGCGCATAAATCGAAAGTCAAATGCACAGCACATGATGGCTGCACCAGCAAATGCATGGCCTGTTATAGCAGCAATGGTGGGCATGGGATAAATAAGCAGCCTCTTGAAAAGGCTGTTCATGGTATAGAGAAACTTCTTTACAGTATCCAGGTCATTTTTCTGGATAAAAGGGACAAGCCAATCGAGGTCAATGCCGTTAGAGAAGATCTTTTCATGGGAAGACCTTACAACAAGTACATTCGCATCAGTATCGTTCTCAATTGTATCTAAAACAGAAAGAAACTCATCCAGAAATGCCAGGGTAAATCGGTTTTCTCCGCTGTTCATAGTAACAACAGCCACATTTTCATCCAATTCATATTCTATTAGTGCCATATTGATATCCCCCTTATGCTTAAAAATTTCTATGCAAAACGCCACCGAATTATACATTCTGTGGCTCTACAAGCCAAGCCTGAAGATAGTGGGCAGCACATTCGGAGTTGCAGACAGAGACAGAGGATTGAGACAGAGAGATTATTTGTTTAACAACCCGCTCAGCATCCTGGCTATTTCATCACACTCTTGATATAAGGTCTCATAATCGGGG
>DAOUSX010000068.1 GCA_030627025.1 Dehalococcoidia bacterium | reverse complement strand
GGTTGGGCTGAGCAGCACCCTGAGGTTTGGTGGAAAGCGATAGTAAACTCCACCAGAAAAATAATGCGTAAAACTGGAGTTTCTCCAAGCGACGTTATTGCCCTGAGTTTTGACGCTATGATGATAACTGCTCTCCCTGTCGACCACGAGGGAAAGGCTCTTCGTCCGGCAATAATCTGGGTTGATGCCAGGGCTGGGGAACAGGCTGGCTGGTGTCTGGAAAAGTTTGACTTGATGAGGTTGCTTGACATGGGGATGATACCTCCTGCCTCTGAGAAAGACGTGATCCCCAAGATTCTGTGGATTAAGGAGAAAGAGCCAGAGATTTTTGACCACACGCATAAATTCATAGATGTTAAGGATTACGTCATCTATAAGTGTACCGGGGAGTTTTACACAGACTGGAGCTGTGCCTTGCTTACTGGTTTATTTAACGGCAAAACAAAGAAATGGGAAAAAGAGGTTATGGATGCCATTGAGCTATCTGAAGATATGCTCTCTAAGCCAGTGAAATCCACAGACGTGGTGGGCAATTTAGCGGCATCGGCAGCAGAAGAATTGGGATTGTCAACACAAACTAAGGTGATCTGTGGTTCCGGGGATGCTCCTGCCGTTGCTATAGGCTCTGGGGCAATCAAGGAGGGTCACCCTCATCTATATGTGGGGTCTTCAGGGTGGATAGCCCTTCACACAACGGAGCCCAGGTTTGATGTTGAGGAAGGGATTGGCACCATATGTTCCGCTGACGAGAATAAACTATTGCTTATTGGTCAGATGGAAAGTACTGGTGCCTGTTTGAAGTGGTTCAGGGATGAGCTAGGGGGGCAGGAAAAGGAGAAGGCGGGGCGAAGCAATAAGAGCGCATATCAAATCCTTGATGAGCTTGCTGGTGGGGTTAACTCTGGAGCAAGTAAGTTGATCTTTATGCCGTGGATGCTTGGCGAGCGGTGCCCGGTGATAAATCCTAGCTTGCGAGGAGCGTTCATAAATTTGAGCTTCGATCACAGTAAAGGGCACTTAATTAGAGCCATAATGGAGGGGGTAGCATATAACACAAGGTGGGTGTTAGATGGTATAGAAGGATTGGGTTTCAAGGTTGAATGTTTGAACGCTGCTGGAGGGGGGGCGTTGAGCGAGGTCTGGCTGCAGATATTTGCCGACATTTTAGGGAAGAGGATAAGGCAAGTTCAGTCTCCTCAGGAAGTTGGTTCTCGTGGCGCTGCTTTAATAGCTCTGGTGGGGTTGGGGGTGTATAAGGATTTTGATTCTGTGGGAAAGCTTGTTCCTATAGGAAGGGAGTTTGCGCCAGTGGATGAACATACACGTGTGTATCAGGAACTCTACCAGTCTTTCAGGCAGCTCTACGAACAATTAGCCCCTATTTATGGGCAACTTAATACTTAAGGAGGTGGTTAAATGAACGAACAGGATGTCTTATCTATGCCTGTGGCTTTGCCGGAGGGGATAGATCATGATGAATACATAATCGGAACCTACCTGGTTTGCTTTCCAGTGAATATCCCAGTTCCATTTGGGGCACAGTTCCTCGCTATTGAACAAAGCACAGGGACTTGGGTGCCTGTTCCTGGTGAAACCCCTGAAGTGCGCCGTAAGCACGTTGCTAAGGTCATCGGTGTCTATGAAGTGCCAGATTACGAATTCAGTGTGCCTTCCTCGGTAGAGACAAGGAATTACATTGTTCAGACTGCCTATCCCGAGGTCAATATAGGTGAACAGATACCCATGCTGTTAACCACGGTGGTGGGCAACATTTCCATGGCAGGACAGATTAAGCTGGTTGATGTTTATTTCCCGGAGAAGTATGTTGCCGGATTTCAGGGGCCAAAATTTGGGATTCCAGGGATACGGGAGATTCTTGGAGTTCCTGATAGGCCGCTGCTTAACAATATGATAAAGCCATGCACTGGCTACACTCCCGAAGTCGGCGTAAGGCTGTTCAGGGAGGCTGCCTTAGGGGGATGCGATAATATCAAGGATGATGAACTTCTCGCTGATGCCTCCTTTAACACTGTCGAGAAACGGGTAAAGCTCTATATGGAGGCGGAGCGGCAGGTTTATGAGGAGACTGGCGAGCATACACTTTACACAGTCAATATAAGTGACAAAGTCCCTAAAATTTTTGAGAATGCTAAACGAGCGGTGGAACTTGGCTGCAATGCCATAATGGTGAACTATCTTGCCGTTGGTTTTCCTGTGCTTCAAGCACTAGCTGAAGACCCCGAGATAAATGTTCCTATCCTTGGTCATATGGATGTGGCTGGTGCTTTATATATGTCCCCTTACCACGGCATAAGCTCCCATATCGTGATGGGCAAGTTAGCTCGCCTTGCTGGTGCTGATGCAGTTGTCTTTCCTGCACCTTATGGAAAAGCCACTGTCATAGAGGACAAGTTCCTTAATGTGTGGAGGAATTTGACATTCCCAATGTACCATCTGAAGCCGGTTTTCCCCCTGCCTGGCGGTGGTATCACACCTGCTATGGTGCCGAAATTGATGAACACCCTGGGAAATGACATTGTAGTACCTGCAGGAGGTGGGATACATGCCCATCCACAAGGCCCTGTTGCTGGGGCAAAAGCATTTCGTCAGGCAATTGATGCCACTATGCAAGGCATTTCCTTAGAAGAAGCGGCTAAGGAACACCCTGAATTAGCCACAGCATTAAAGATCTGGGGTGAACCCTTTAAAGAGATTAAAGGAGTATAGAGGAGGGCAATATGGCTAAGGTTACCGTTTTGGGTGGGAGTGGAGCTGTAGGTAGTGTGGCGGCAAAGATACTTGCTTCCAGCGATGTTTTTTCCGATATTGTCGTTGCTGACATTAATGTTCAGGAAGCCAACAAGCTGGTTAAAGAGATTGGGAAAGGCAACGTTTCTGCTGTTCAGTTTGATGCTCATAGCAATGAAAGTATAAGAAACGCTATCGATGGCTCATCCGTGGTGCTGAATTGCGTCGGCCCATTCTACGAATTTGGACCTCCAATATTGAAAGCGGTGATAGGTTGTGGAATAAATTATGTTGATATATGTGATGATTTCGATGCCACTGAGAAATTAATCGCTATGGATGAGGATGCCAAAAGAGCTGGAGTTTCAGCGCTAATCGGCATGGGAAGTTCTCCCGGGCTGGCCAATGTATTGGTGAGGTTTTGTGCCGAGTCTATGCTGGATGAGGTAGAGGTGGTTGATATTTATCATGCTCATGGTGGCGAAGATGTAGAGGGAGCAGCAGTAGTGAAACATAGGATCCATTCTATGGAAATGGGTATTCCCATGTTTCTTGATGGCAAATTCACCACAGTCAAGTTGTTTGATGAGAGCGGTAGAGCATTGGAGGGGGAGACCGACTTTGAGGATGTAGGCAGATGCAATGTCTATGCCTATCCCCATCCTGAGACGATAACTCTTCCGCGGTTTCTTAAAGGAGTGAAGAGGGTAACCAACCTGGGAACTGTGCTTCCACCAAGTTATGCTGAACTTATAAAGACAATGGTGAGGTCAGGCATTACCGTGGAGGAGACGATCGAGGTTCAAGGCCAAAAGATTGTTCCTCTGGAGTTCGCTGTGGCATTCATACTTTCTCGAAGAGACAAACTCCTCCGGGAGGCTGGCTTAACTCACCCCATGGGGTGTCTAAAGATAGTGGTGAAAGGGTATAAAGATGGCAAGAAGAACGCATATATCTTTTCAACGTCTTCGAGCAAGCAGGGTATGGGACAAGGGACGGGTATTCCTGCGGCACTAGGGGCAATGCTCATGGGAAGTGGTAAGATAAAGGAAAAGGGAGTCCTCCCGCCAGAGGGCTGTGTCGCCCCGATGGACATGCTTGAACTTGTACGAACTAAGGTGAAGCTGGGGAAAGGAGCAACGGCGTCCTTTATTATGGAGCACATTGACGAGAGTGGAAAGTCGGAGAAGGAAGATTTTCTCACTATGATGGGGAAGTGAGGATAACAGAAAAATCGGGATAGCCGAGGTTTATATCACCTCTCCTTAAACATTGGGTTGCTTTTCCCGAAGGAGGCGTTGACCCATTAACGTAGTCTCGCATTTGCTCATCCTGTCACCCCGTTTACAGGAATATACGCTAAAAGTTGACATAATGCTGTAGCGTATTGACAAGGAGCGTTTTTAATTTTAGTGGGTTAACTGTCTTGATTTTTACACTCTAGCGTGTATAATATTATTGATGGCAAAAAAGAAGAAGGTACCGTGGGATAAAGAAGGCGTAAAGGCGTTAAGGCGACATTTAGGGCTGACTCAAGCGAAGATGGGGGAAGAACTGGGCACACGGCAGCAGACAATCAGTGAGTGGGAAACTGGAGTGTATCGACCTCGCGGTACTTCAGTTACTTTGCTTAGCATAGTTGCTGAACGCAGTGACTTTAAGTATAAAGTAAAAAGAAAACATGGTGAGCCATATTAAGGTTGGTTGCTGTGGCAACGACGCCTTGAGATTTAAGCAGTTGATGGGGGGGAAATAGATTTTATTTTTAGCTATGATTACACGTAATCGGATAAAACTTCAGGAATGGGAGATAAGTTTGGTATGGGAGCGGCTTTTAGGAGAGAAGTTGCTTACTGAAGAGGGATGGGGGATTCGTGTAATTTATCCTGGCAGGATTAATAACGGTGGCGGGCCTGATTTTCGTGATGCTGTAATCTTGGCTGGTGATGAGAAGCCGATTAGGGGGGACGTAGAGATTCATGTACATGCTAGTGATTGGCATAGCCATGGTCATCATTGCGACCCTGAATATAGTAACGTAATTCTTCATGTAGTTCTATGGAATGATAACCGGTACTCTACTTTTACCACGGATGGCAGATTTGTTCCGCTGATCTGTTTGGCTGAGTCCTTGCAGTATCAACCTAGGTTGATGCCGTACCGTCAGCTTGCTTGTTTTTGCAGTGGAGAGAACATGGGGAGACAAGACCTGGACAGGTTATTGAACGATATTGGCGTAAGAAGGTTCAAGCAAAGAGTGGAAATGTTTGGGAGAAAATTATTGAAAGAGGAAGCAAGCCAGGTGCTTTTCGAGGGTATAATGAGAGCTCTAGGCTATACTAAGAATAAGAGACCTTTTGAGGAACTGGCTCAAAGGTCACCGCTTCGTTTACTTGAAGGAGAATTAAAAGGGAGTTTGCTGTTTAAGGAGGCTATGCTTTTAGGCATGGCTGGTTTATTGCCTTCGCAGCGGATGTATGGTGCATTTGTATGTGAAGAGTGGGTAACGGAGTTGGAACAAACCTGGCATTCATTTGATCAAGCTGAAACTATGTCTCAAAGTGACTGGTGTCTCACTCATATATACCCCAATAATTCCCCTGTGCGTCGTATCATAGCTCAGAGCCACCTCCTTCATGGTTACCGTGAAAGGGGGTTGTTGTTAAATATACTGGAGTTGGTAGCTGAAGCATCGTTAACAAAGGAGGATTGTTGGCTGGAAAGCGGTTTAATGGTAGCAGGGGATGGATATTGGCTCGACCATTTTGATTTCGATGTTAGGTCACGAAGTAGAAAGTCGGCTCTCTTAGGACGAGGTAAGACAGGAGAGATTGTGATAAATGTGATATTGCCATTCACATTTGCCTGGTGGGGGGCTGCTGGTGAAACAGAATTACAGCGCAAGGCTCTTCAGCTTTACGTTGATCATCCCAAGTTGGCCGAAAATGAGCTCACATGCCATATGGCAAGACAACTGTTCATTAAACGTACTTCGGGTTTCACTGCGTGCCAGCAGCAGGGACTAATTCATCTATTCAAGAATTATTGTTGCCAGGCAAGGTGCTGTGAATGTCCTCTGGTTAGCCAAGGCTGAGGCTAGGGACTACATCCAGGTCATAACTACTAAAGTTGGCGTTCTGGAAATGGTAATAGCCGCAGGCGGCTACCATGGCGGCATTATCGGTGCAGAGATGAGGTGGAGGGACTGAAACAGGTATTGGTGAGGTGTCAAGGAAGCGTTGTGTTAAGAATTTATTGGATGCCACGCCACCGCTAAGCAAGATTTGCTTTACCTGTAATTCCTCAGCAGCATTGATTGTCTTTGTGACCAGAACATCTATCACAGCTTCTTGGAAGCTTGCGGCAACATTGGCTACGAACGAGCTATTTCCTAGGACCTGGTTTTTCTGGACG
>DAOUSX010000130.1 GCA_030627025.1 Dehalococcoidia bacterium | reverse complement strand
CATCGGTAAAGCGAGTGCTGGCATTGGCATAGACGCAGGCAGCATCCACTTCGTTGAGAAATCTCATTGCAGCTGAGTAATCTTCAGTTACAATAGCTTCGGAATGCCCCGAGCCATATTTCGCAATATGCTCCAGGGCTTCATCTAAGGAATCAACTACTTTAATAGCTGCGGTTAGGGATAAGAACTCTTTTCCCCAGTCCTCCTTTGTTGCCGGGACCAACTTGAGGGACGGGATGGAATTTAGCATAGCCATGGCTCGTTCATCACAGTGCATTTCCACATTAGCCTTTCCCCATTCCTTTGCGATTGAAGGCAGGTAGTCTTTAGCAATCTGATTGTGGACCAGGAGGCAATCCAGGGCATTGCACACTGTTGGGCGTTGCACCTTGGCATTATAGGCAATAGCTGTGGCTTTATCGAGGTCAGCGCTTTTATCCACATAGGTGTGGCAAACGCCCACGCCGCCGGTAACCACGGGCATAGTGGCGTTTTCTGAGATGAGCTTTATCAATCCGGCACCGCCGCGAGGGATTATCAGGTCAATTATTCCTTTCATTTTAAGCATGTGATTAACCAGGGGTCGTTCTGTGGATTCAATGAATTGAATTGCGCCGTTGGGCATTCCAGCTTGCAAGCAGGATTGCTGGGCTACTGTGGCAAGTGCCGTGTTGGAATTTAGCGCTTCCTTTCCGCCACGAAGGATAACGGCATTGCCTGATTTGAGGCACAAGCTGGATATGTCTATAGTTACGTTGGGACGACTCTCATATATTGCACCGATCACTCCTAGGGGAACTCGCTTTTTGCCTATCTGCAGGCCATTTGCCAGGGTTCGCATTTCAAATATCTCACCCACAGGGTCAGGCAGGGCAGCCACCGTTTTCACATCCTGTGACATCGCCTCGAGGCGAGATGGCGAAAGCATAAGCCTATCAAGCATGGCTTCACTCATCCCTGAAGCTTTGGCTTGCTCATAGTCAACTTTATTGGCAGCCAGGATTTCGTCTTGCTTGTCAATCAAAGCTTCAGAGATGTTGAGCAGAGCCTTGTTCTTTATTTCTGTAGAAAGGAAGGCAAGCTTCCTTGAAGCTGTCTTGGCCGCCTTAGCTTTTTCCTCCAGTTCCTTTATCGCTAGCTCCATAATTTATTCTCCTTTTATTTAACGCCTTACACCACTACCATATTATTCCTGTGAATTACCTCATCGCCATAGTTATGCCCGAGGAGGGTTAATATCTGGTCAGAGTGGGTACCTTTAATAATAGCTAAATCGGCAGAGCTGTAATTTGAAACACCACAGCCGATTTGTCTTCCTTGCTCATCATGGATATCCAGGATATCGCCACGCTGGAAATCGCCTTTTACTTCCAGGATGCCGGCGGGGAGCAGGCTTTTGTTCTGCTCTTTGATGGCTATTTCAGCGCCTTCATCCACTATTACTTTGCCCTTGGAAGCCAGCCCGCTAAGCAACCATCTTTTCTTGCTCTCCATTTTACTGGTTTGTGGAGGGAAAAACGTGCCTACATCTTCTCCATTACTAATTCTTATCACTGCCTGAGGCTGTCGTCCATCGGCAATGATGACGCTTACCCCTGAGGAGGTGGCAAGCCTGGCAGCCTCTATCTTGGTTACCATTCCACCGGTTCCCTGGCGGTTGGCCGTTTTGCTGGCCAGATGCTCGATTTTGGAATCGATCTTGTCCACCCGGCGGATGAGTTGCGCCTCGGGGTTATATTTCGGGTCGTCGGTATATAACCCTCCGATGTCGGTGAGCAGTATTAGAAGGTCAGCATCAACCAGGTTGGCAACCATGGCGGAAAGATTATCATTGTCCCCGAATTTGAGCTCCTCAATCTCGTCAAGGGCAACAACATCGTTCTCATTGACGACGCAAATTATTCCCAGTTCGATCAATGCCAGCAGTGTATTGCGAGCATTAAGGTAGCCAGCGCGGTCGGACATATCTGCTTTAGTAAGCAATGCCTGGGCTACAGGTATGTCATACCTGTTAAAAAGCTGTTCATAAGTGGACATAAGGTGGCTTTGTCCAATTGAAGCTAGAACCTGTTTAAACTGCGTATTCTTACGTTCTGAGATTCCGGCTAGTTTTTCTCTTCCTGCAGCTATGGCTCCTGAGGAAACTATTATTATTT
The DNA here is from genome assembly GCA_030627025.1 of Dehalococcoidia bacterium. Lineage (GTDB taxonomy): Bacteria > Chloroflexota > Dehalococcoidia > GIF9 > AB-539-J10 > CG2-30-46-19. Next base: position 2,032 of record DAOUSX010000130.1, on the reverse strand, counting down.
CCTTTCTTTGACGATGGAGCTGCGCTATTTGGTCTACTAAACTTGACATAACTTGCAAGTCAAGATGCTCTGTGCCTGAGGTAAGAAGCCGTGTACCAAATTTAGCCACTATGCGGTGGTATGACATTAGTCAGATTATAGCAATGCTGAAGAAGCTCAACAACTGAAAAAATATTATTATACTACTATACTACAGAAGATGAATCTTTCATGTTTACTACCATTACTGGAAGCACTGCCTTCCTATAGGCAACTGGTGAGGCAAGCAAGCGTTGAACGGGAAGGCAAGGCGGTGGCGCTCGATGCCGCTAAGCCTTATGTTATAGCTGCTCTTCACGGCGAGCTTGGCTTGCCAATAATGGTGATAACCGTCCAGCCCGGAGATACCAGAAAATTGTATGAGCAACTTCAAGTTTGGTGTTCCCATTCAGCTAATCTGCATTACTTTCCTGAGGTTGATTTCCACCCCTATGAGCCTGTTGCTTCCTATTACAGCAATACAATGGTTCGAAGGTTGCAAACATTGTCGGCGTTAGCGCTTGCACGGGGTATTGATGAGCCTCCTTTGATAGTAGCTTCGTTACCAGCGGTAATGAGCAGGACTACTTCCAAAGAGGATTTCGTTTCTGCATGCCATGTGTTAAACCGAGGCATGACTGCAGACCCCTTGGAGCTTTTGCATAGATGGCAAAGCATGGGTTACGAAATGGAGAACATGGTCGAGTTGCCCGGGACGATGAGCCATCGAGGCGGCATCCTTGATGTCTTCCCTCCTGATAGCGACTTACCGGTGAGAATAGAGTTCTTCGGAAACGAAGTGGAGAGCATGAGGCTTTTCGACCCAGTAGACCAGCGGTCGACGCAATTTCTAAATTCGATAACTGTCATTCCAGCCAAGGAGATTCCTGCGCCTGAGGCAAACATGGCGAATATCCTTGACCATGTTCCGGATAACACTTTGCTCATCATTGATCCTCTGCGGGAAATCGAGGATGCTGTTCAGAAAGTGTATGACCAGGTTGCGGAGCGGATGCAGGGTGAGGCAGACCAGGAAGGCGGGGTTTCCAATCCTGCCTATTTGAGTTGGAATGAACTGGAGCCGAGATTGAAGGCGAAGAATCGCCTGGTGCTGAACTCCTGGGGTGGTGGTAGTGAGCAATCTTTGCCTTTTAATCTGCCTCAAAACTATGGCGGTAAATTGGAAATGTTTCTCGATGATGTTAAGCAAATGGTTAAACAAGGGCAGCGTGTGGTTGCAATTAGCCATCAGGCAAACCGCTTAGCTGAACTTCTACAACAGCAGGGCATATATGTTTCTCCGGTTTCACGAATGGATGAAGTACCACCCTTAGGTTCAATCACTTTGATTCAGGGTTCATTAGCTGAGGGGTGGATGGTTAAGGATATATTGACGTTGCTCACCGATGCTGAGCTATTCGGCTTTGTGAAACAAGCGCGTCAGGGCAAAAAGATGCCACTGCGCCGGCGGTGGCTATTTCCGCAATTGGTGCCAGGCGACTATGTGGTCCATGTTGACCATGGTGTTGCCAGATTTGGTGGGCTGATTAAGATGTCTGACAATGGTATTGAACGAGAATATCTTATTCTAGAATATGCCGGCAATGACCGGCTTTATGTACCTACTGAGCATATAGAAAGGGTCAGTCGATATGTCGGTGGTGTTCCGTCACCGACCTTGAGTCGGCTGGGAACCTCAGCCTGGGAAACAACTAAAAACCGAGTTAAGCAATCGGTGGCTGATATTGCACAGGAACTGCTTGAGCTTTACGCCCGGAGAGAAGTAAGCCCGGGTTTTGCCTTTTCCGAGGATACATTGTGGCAACAAGAGCTGGAAGCGTCTTTCCCTTACATGGAGACGTCTGACCAGCTTGAGGCGATTGTAGCGGTCAAAGGAGATATGGAACAAGGTAAGCCAATGGATCGGCTTATCTGCGGTGATGTGGGCTATGGTAAAACCGAAGTCGCTGTGCGGGCAGCTTTCAAGGTAATAATGGACAATAGGCAGGTGGCT
>DAOUSX010000078.1 GCA_030627025.1 Dehalococcoidia bacterium | reverse complement strand
TGGGTCCTGGAGCACATTGTAATAATAAACACGGAATAGTTGCCTTGTATCACAGAGCCTGCGGGCAAACTCGCCGAAGTTGAGGTCATGGCGCTTAAAATTGTTCTGCAAAGCATGATACAAATTGCTTCCATCTATGAAGATGGCAACTCTATCTTCCATATTCCTCCTTATACCAAATTGTGTCTTTAAGTATACACTGGTGAGAGGGAAAGTCGCTAGCACAACCCTGGGCGTCTGATACCTGCTTTGACCGGAGGACGAAAAATATTCGTCATGTTCTTATCGCCTGGGTGCTCAATCAGGATGTGCTACCTTTCTGCTTTCTCTCTTCCTCCTCTCTGAGAACCTTGCGAAGGACCTTCCCTATGATTGACTTGGGGAGCGAAGCCCTGAACTCTACAATCTTTGGGGTTTTGTATGCCGCTAATTTCTGTTTGCAGAAGTCCATAATCTCGTCTTCCGTGGCCGTCTCACCCGGTTTTAGAACGATATAGGCCTTAATTGTCTCTCCTCTGTATTCGTGAGGTATGCCTACAGCCACTGCATCCATAACCTTGGGGTGCTGATAGAGCACCTCATCGATCTCTCTGGGATAGATGTTGAATCCGCCGGCAATGATCATATCCTTCTTGCGATCTACTATGAAGATATAACCATCCTCGTCCTCCGTGGCGATATCTCCAGTATAGAGCCATCCATCTCTGAGCTGATTCGCTGTTTCCTCGGGGTTGTTCCAGTATTCCTTCATGATCAGGGGTCCCTTCATTATGATCTCACCAGGCTCTCCTCGTGGCACATCTTCCACTCCTTTGTCTACATCCACCAAACGCACATCATTATCAGGGAAGGGGACCCCGATGCTGCCGACCTTCTTGAGACCCATTACAGGATTCGAAATCCCCAACGAGGTAGACTCACTCAGCCCGTATCCCTCGCTGAAGAAGATGCCCATGTCGCGAACCTGCTCGATAAGCTCCACAGGCATAGGCGCACCTCCCGAGTTTAACAAACCCAGTTTCTTTGCCAGGTTTATCTCTGTGGCCTTTGGGTGGTTGATGAGGGCGGTGATCAGTGTGGGTACAGTGGGGAAAAAGGTGATTTCTTCGAAATTGGCCAAAAGACCCATCAGTTCATCGAGATCAAACCGGGGAACCAGGATCTGGGTAGCACAAGTAGCCATGGCCCAGTTCATTGCCACAATGTTTCCGTACACGTGGAAATAGGGCAACACAGCCAGCACGGAGCGCCTCTCTGGAGCGATAAGAGGCGTAGTGCTGCCCCATAGGGAGCACTGGAAGGTAGCAGCTACTATGTTGGCGTGAGTGAGCACCGCCCCCTTGGGAATCCCGGTAGTCCCTCCAGTAAACTGAATAAGGGCAGGATCGTCCTGGGCTATCTCGACTCGTGGGACTCTCGTGTCAGAACAGTTATCCATGAGTGTTGAAAAATGATGCCAACCCTCCTCCAACTCCAGGTCTTTAGGGGTGCTCACCCCCATCCCCGTTATATAATCGGTTACTTTAGTGACCACTATCCGGGGAATGTCCACCTCTTGAGCAACGGTCCGAATTGCAGGAAGGACAATATCAAAGGTAAACAGGGTCGTCATTCCAGTGTTTTTGATTATGGGTTTGAGTTCATCAGCGGTGTACATGGCGTTTAGATTCACCGCGATAGCCCCTAAGTATAGAGTAGCCAGGTAAGCAATGACATACTGGGGGCAATTAGGGAGATGAAGCCCTACCCTTTCTCCTTTCTGTACCCCGATGGCCCCAAGAGCATTGGCCATGCGCAACGCCTGCTGGCGCAACTCCCAGAAGGTCATCTCAGTACCGTAAAAATTCAGGGCTGGTTTGTCTGGATGTGTACCAGCTGAGATCTGAAGGATATCCTGAGCAGGCACCCGGGGATAGCGGATTGTAGTAGGAACATTGTAATCATAGTGACGATGCCAGGGTTTTGTTTCCATGGTTCTCTCCTTCTATTATTATATTTTTTTTAGTGTAGCATAAACAGGACAAGACCAGCTAGGTATAGCCTCTCGGTCTGCCCATTTTTTGGGATAATGGCATGGCCTGCAGGCGAACCTTCGATAAAACCGAAATTTGAGGCTGCAGTTGTGTGAGCCTACCTACCAGCAAATTACCCAAATCCCACTTTGGGGGATACCCCCGGTGGTCTGCTACCCGGTAGATAGGTCTTCTATTTAAGGTTGGTCGAAGGTATAATTAAACGAAGGGTAAATTTATCCATGGATGAAAGGCACGAAGAGATAGCCCAGCTTTTTATTGAACGATACAATTTTGTAAAAGGTACACACTATACGTTTGAATGTCTGAGAAAGAGCATGTTCAGCATTCCAGAGCATAAATTTGCAGGTTTTGAAATTTATCAGGTGGCATTTACGGGGGGGAAGAAACGGAGTCCTATCCTTGCTGACTTGATGGTTTTGCTGCGTCTTCAAAAACGCTTGATAGTAGAGGTGGTAGAACCACATGTGAGGGAAGAAGATGTAAAACGCGCAGGCTGGTCACAATTAGTGGGAGCCATTATTGACCTTATAGAAACAGACGCTTTAGGCAAGGTGGTCTGTTCCAAGTCTCTCCTGGTCGACGGTAGGGGCTTTCGGCGCATAAGAATATCTGACCCAGAAATCTATAAAAGGCATCGCCTTCAAAGAAACGGAACGTTAAAAAACATAAACAAACGAGAACTTTCACAGGCGAGTTTTCCACCGAAACATTGGTTTACAGAAATATGGCTTTCATATCATGACGAAGAAGGTGTCATTAGATGCCTTCAAATTTGGTGAATTCTGGCGTATTGACAGGAAGCAAAAATTGGGGATACGGGCACGCTGAGCGGATGTCATAGGCGGAGAATAATTCTGCTCCCGCTAACTAGCTCCTTCTCAAAAAAAGTCAGCGAAGAGTCGCAAGATAGCAGATGGAGAGGTGGAAGACGTAGCGGCGGCAGTAGCTACTATCGGGAATATTGCCAAGTTGATGAAGGCAGACATTGACTTTGAGGGAGCTATGAAACGTATGCGGGGAGACTAACTAAAGGGCAAGTCTGTGCACCGTCGGCTTGCCCATAAGTGAAAGGAGGTGATTGTCGGGTCTCGCTATTTACCCCTGCCTCATAGCCTCATATAGCTCCTGTATTAAACCTATCAGCGCCTTCTTTGCCTTGAGTTTTAGGTCTTTATCACCTTTGATTGCTGGTATCGCATCTGTAATCACAGATTCTTTGCCAATCACAAGGTAGTCAATAGTCACACCTAACTCTTCTGCCAACTTTGCAAGAGAAGACAAAGAAGGGTCTCGTTTATCCTGCTCTATAGCAGAAATATGTTGTGGTGTCACCCCAACAGCCTTGGCCAGTTCTTGCTGGGTCATTTCCAATATCTGCCTTCTTTTTCTGATTCTTTTTCCTATGCTCATTGTTTTGCTCTGTTAAACCTTGGTGGTAACATTACCCACAGTCGGATGACGTGAGCCAATCATCAACTAATAGTTGACATTCGTATTGGGTTGTAGTAATAGTAATAATTAAATTAAAAATAAAGGGAAGTATGCCCATGTTGGAAGGAAGATGTCAAAAGTGCGGAGTTAGTTATTATGGCTGGGCACTATTAGAGCCAGACACAGAAGGGGAATCTAAAAATGTTAGGTGATAGTTTTGTTAAGCTGCCGACTGTTCTGAATCCTGATGATGTCGAACAAATAGTCTCTCTCGGGCTTGAGAACGAGGTTGTCGACCTGCTTTCGCAGATGGGGAAAATCCTTGCGATTTTCCAGGATCGTGGCTTAATAGGGGATGAGGCGGCTTGCAAAGTTGATAACAGGCTTTTTGAACTATGGGCTGCGTATTTGAGCGGTCGCAAAGCGAAGGGAGGATTTAAGAAAGTATGATTAGCGATGAGGAAGGTAAACGCATAGCTTCGATTATTGGAGTTCATTATGAGGGCATAAAGGAAGGTAACAGGGTTATACCACCAATGTATACTTTCACCGATGTTGCCAAAACAGGAGCTACTTTTCTGGCACGAACTTTAGAGGAAGCTAAAGACAGGCTTGCAGAAATAAGGCAACGCTTTTTAGGCTTCAGCTCCGGGAATGGCAAGGCATCAAAGCCTTGAACCGCTAAAGGCAAATATCTTAAAAATAACCAGGCTCCCCCAGCCCAGCTCATTAGTTTCGGATATAATTCAATCTAACAGACTTACCTTTCCGTAGATTTCAACTTCTGTGTCATACACGGGATTTTGTAACAATTCAGAAACACTCAAAGTCCCCTTGGGTTTTCCTGTTTCCCCGCTTGTGCAACTCAAAATGAGAATTGTTGAGATCAGAACAAAGAAAGTCAACATGACATGTCTTAACTTCATATTCCCCCTATGAATTGTTTCCTAGCTAAACCGCAGTAGCTCACTGGGCACAGCTAGCAGCCTGAGCCTCTAACAGTGGCAAGGTCACCCCGAGTGCACGCACGCCATGGGCCTGAGCGCCCATGTAAGGAGCATTGTGAATATCGAACCAACCGTCCGCTGTTTGGCGCTCTATTTAACAACTATGGTTAAGTCGAAGGTTTCGGCTGCCTGCGTGCCGTTCTCCCAGGGCTGGCTATACTCCATAGATATGGTGCTTGTGCCTTTCTCGAGTGTCGTGAAAGTCCATATTTCTTTGCCAGGAGCACCGACCATACCCGTGTCCTCTGGTGCCTCGTATGTGTTAGCTACCTTTTCTAACACAGTTTCGTCACCAATATTCACTAACACCCACTGAAAGCCTGTTGAGGCGTTAGACTTCAAGGTCACTGTCAATGAGCCGCCAACTGCAATTTCGACTTCCTGGCCAGAGTATGAAGCATCTACAGACACTTGACTTGGGGCTGCGGAACAGGCAACGAGACAGAGCGAGATGGCAACAATCGCACAGATCAGGGCTAGCTTTGATTTCATGTTTTACCTCCTTGTTAGCTATTAGGCTGTTTAATTTTGCTCTAGCTTTGGATTCAGATTCGTCCAGCTTGGTTGTTTTCCCAGCGAATTTCACAACCACCTCGTTACACCGTCCTTTTCTTCTTATTTTGGATTCTAGGCTGTAACACGCCTAACTCTAAGTCGTGCAGTGCGTGTTTGTCAATACAGAGAACGAATAAAACGGTCATAGATACATCGTACCGGGTGAAAACTTGATACCTCTTTATTTCAATTATGATGCAACCGAGGCACGTAGTAGATTATTGGCTCGCAGCTACTGGTGGAAACTACGCTAACATGATTGGCAACCAAAGCAAAGAAGGCAGGTCAAGTTAACCTGCCTTCCCAAGTTTCTCTGGTGGCGGGGGTTGGATTTGAACCAACGACCTTCGGAAGTGAATTCAAAGGAGTTCTAAGAATTGCTGTACAGTGAGTCCAGCATCATCTAGTATGCCGTGAAGGGTGCCTTTTGGTAAATCCCTGGTATGAAGGGGTATAACTACAAGATTGGAGATGCCTTCCTTATGCATAGAGACATGGCTGCCTTTTTGACGATGAACCTGCCAACCGACTTTCTCTAAAGCCCTGATAACCTCTTTAGGCTTGACGGCTGGCAATTTTTTGCTCATCTAGTTTGTACACTAACAACTTCTCTTTCTGGTATCCTGATTCCTAGCTCCTGAGCGCTTTCCAGCCACAATTCTATTGCCTCTTTGATGTTCTTCAGAGCCGCTTCTCTGGTATCCCCGTAAGAGTGACAGCCTTTCAAGATAGGGCAATAAATGTGATATCCGCCTTGCTCCTCAGGCTCCAAAATAACCTCAAAATCTTGAACTACCCGTCGTTGCGTCACTGCTTGCCTCTCTTTTTAATTCAAGGCATTATACCATCTTAGCTAGGTTAATAAAAACAGAAAGGCTGACTGTGATAGTCAGCCTTATTTTTTCTCTGGTGGCGGGGGTTGGATTTGAACCAACGACCTTCGG
>DAOUSX010000161.1 GCA_030627025.1 Dehalococcoidia bacterium | reverse complement strand
TGCTGAGCTACGCTGCCTATTATTCCAGACGCAAGGCTAAATCTAAACATCAGACCTGATTTGACATTCACTACGGGTGGAAGCTCTGATAGCTGGGGTTGCTTGGTAGTACGGTCAACGTAATTTGACTGATCCAAGGCCTCTATAGCTGTGGCTGCTCAGTTAGCTTTATCAGCTTGTCCCGGCTCTCTATATGGTCAATGTACAGGATGCCGTCGAGATGGTCTATCTCATGCTCCAGTGCCTGGGCCAAGAGCTCGTCGCCCTTGATGCGGATTTGCCTGCCATGCTGGTCTAGGGCCTTGACTCTAACTGTTACCGACCTCTTAATCTCTCCTTGATCCCCTGGCATAGATAGACAAGCCTCTCCCAGCACACGCTCGCCCTGCCTCTTTGTTACTTCGGGGTTAATCAGGGTGATAACTTCCTCTCCTGGTATTTCGATTACGGCTATGCGCAGCGGCACTCCTACTTGCGGAGCAGCCAGGCCAACGCCATTGACAGCTCGCATGGTGTCGATCATGTCATCTATTAGCTTCTGGACCGAGCCGTCAATGTTGCGCACTTTCTTGGCTTTTCGCCTCAATACCGGGTCAGGTAAGGTACGAATCTTTAGGACCGCCATACTTGCTTAACCTTTGAAACATAGTCGGGGGCCTTCTGCCAGCCTTATTTTAGCACAGACTGCACTGCAGTTGGGTAGCCCTGACTCGCCTCTACCAATATCAGCTCCACTATGTGACTGAGAAATCGGTTAAGGTCAGCTTCGCCCCCGGAATGTTCTGGTCATATATACTATCCATCTCCAATGCAAAACCAAATGTAGCACCACCACAACCACCAGGGCAACGGCAACCCAATTGTGGAGGTCGAGCCAGGTGTCCCTTGACCACAAGAAGGTGCCTGCGGCAATTGATCCTCCGCCTCTGCCTCCCATATAGCCCTCTCCTCCTCTAGGCAATACGAGCCACAGGACGAAGCCGGATACAGCCTCGAACGCGGCTAGCAACAACATGATAATATCTACAATGTAGTTTCTTGTCGACTTCCTCATATAATTCTCTATTTTGCCTACAGCTTCTTTTTACAGAGGTACCAATCTACACACTCGTATCCTTGCTTGACCCTCTCCTCAGCTCCTTCCTGTGTCTTTGGTGGCGGCACCACTACCATATCGCCCGGTCTCCAGTTAGCCGGGGTAGCTACGGCATTTTTATCTGTTGTTTGCAGTGCGTCCACTATTCTCAGTATCTCAGCCATATTCCTGCCGGTTGTCAGCGGGTAATAGAGTATTGTCCTGACAATCTGGTTGGGATCGATTATGAACACGCATCTGACAGTCTCGGTCTTACTCTGACCTGGATGAATCATGCCATATGCAAGGGAAACCTCCTTGCTGAGGTCAGCGATAACAGGAAACGGTATCTTTGTCCCTGTTTTCTCCTCTATATTGCGCACCCAGGCAATGTGGGAGGAGACACTATCAACGCTCAGGCCAAGAAGCTCTGCACCACGCTTCTTCAGTTCTGGATAGATTTCGGCGAAAGCCATGAATTCAGTGGTGCATACCGGGGTGAAATCCGCCGGATGGGAAAACAGAATGAGCCAGCTTCCCTTAAAATCCGCCAGCTTAAGAACACCATGGGTAGTTACTGCTTCAAAAGCTGGCGCTGGCTCACCCAGTCGGGGAAGGCTAATCGCTTGCTCTCTTACTTCTTCCATGTTGTACCTCCTCTGTTTTAATTTCTCTTCTTACGGGCTTAATTGTCACGTCTACATATTAGTAACCCTCCTTTCTTTATATCCTGATATGTGACAAATTGCTGCTTCATGCAGCTTAGTCCCGTTAAATTTCCATGCAGTTTTCCCATACGCCGTGTATGTTGCAATAAGAAAGAGCGCAGAAGGCTTTAAATTGCTCTACCGGCACCTGGAATCTGACATTGGGATTGGTGTAGGAAGGTGCAAAGGTAGAGCGACCGAGATTTATTACCTGTCCATCTTTCTTCACCCCATAAAGCTCTACCCAGGCAATGTGATGTTCCACGGTGTTGGGATGTGGAGTCTCCTTGCCCACTACCACATGGACGATGTCCACACCTGCCTCCCCCCTTCCCTTGCCAACCTCGATTATCGGGACATGTTTCTCCTTCCCCTCAGCCTCCTTGCTTTTTAAGATGTCCCCAAACTTCATTTTTTACCTCCTCCTTCAATATTCTAATAACCTTTTTTCTCCTTCGATCTCCTTTATCTTCGTGATATCCTGGGTAGCTTCCAATGTCCCCAGGTACCTGCCTGTTTTATCCCTTACGGCAAAATATCTAATATATACCTTCCTCTCTCCGAGATTTATCCAGAATTCTGCTGAATCCCTTTTGCCACTCTTCAAATCGGACAATACCTGGTTCACTTTATCTACGCTGCGCTTTGGGTGACAGTTTTGAACTGATTTCCCAATCACAGAAATCGGCCGTTTGAAAATCCTCGTTTCATGTTTATTCCAAAATTTAACTAAATCATTTTCATCAACGAAAGAAATTTCTACCGGTATTGTCTCTAATATTCCTTCTAATTGCTCTTTGTTTAGATTGTCTATCATCGTCACACTCCAAATTGTTATGCTATTTTTTCGAAATCGCTCTTGGCTGCCCCGCAGACGGGACATACCCAGTCATCTGGTATTTTCTCGAATGCTGTTCCTGGAGCAATGCCACCATCCGGGTCTCCTGGCTCCGGGTCATATATATAGCCGCAAACAGTGCACCTGTATTTCGCCATTTTTGCTACCACCCTTTTCTCCTCGACGTAGCTGGGAGCCGTCTTAGGAGTGCTACCGCGCTTGACCTGGTGATAATAGGCATAAGTCATCGGCTCGCCTTCTTTGAGAACATCCGCTCCCACAAGCTTACCAATAAAAATAGTATGGCTTCCCACATCTACTTCTTGAGTTACCCTGGCTTCCAGATAAGCGAGGGTGTTGTCAATAAGCACGGGAGCCTGGGTCTCGCCTTTTCTATAATTAATGCCCTCAAATTTATCTATGTCCCTGCCTGACTTGAAGCCAAAGCGACCGATGAAAGAGAGAGGCGTATCCTGGGAGAGAACTGAGACTGTCAACACTTTGCTTTCCTTGATAAAATCGTGGGTTAAATTGCTTTTGTTGATGCTTACAGCCATAGTTGGCGGCTCAGAAGTTATCTGAAACACGGTGTTGGCGATTTGCCCATTTATCTTATTTCCCTTTATCGAGCTTACCACATACAGACCATAGCCTAACTTATATAGAGCCTTAGTATTCATTTTTGCCTCCCTCAAACGCTATTTACATTAGGTCCCTTTCGCTGGCCTCAACTGCTTGTTGCAATTCAGCACTGAGCATCGGTGGTAGCCCCTCAATATCCACCCTGAGAAATCCCCGGACTATGGTGGCTGTAGCCTCAGTTCGAGTTCACCCTCCCTCTAAAGTCCAGCGCTCTTTCAACGTAAACCACCCTGTAGGATCAGTAAGGTATTCATAGGAATCGAGGAGGGCAAGGTGATGTCCTCGTTCCTCGGCAGCGAGGGCC
>DAOUSX010000204.1 GCA_030627025.1 Dehalococcoidia bacterium | reverse complement strand
TGGCTGCATCTCCATAAACAGGCTTTGACAACTTGCTCAATTTCGTGGTGCCCCCTACCAATCTAGCTACTTCATCACCAAAGTCAGTCTCGATTTCACCCACTGAGACTCCACAATCCTCGAGAACATCGTGAAGCAAGGCGGCAGCTAGAGTAGCACCATCAAATTGAAGCTCGGCTAAAATCATTGCTACACCAACAGGATGCTCCAGGTAAGGCTCTCCTGATTTCCGCAATTGCCCTCGATGCGCATCAAGAGCAAAATTGTAAGCTTTCTCAACCAGTGCTACCTGCTCTTCTGGCAGGTATGCCCGTGCTTTAGCTAAAAGCTCCTCCTTTTCCATCAAATTCATCATAACTTAAATAACAAAAACAAGGCAAATTCCTTTACATCCTTCCCACTCTCTTGTATTCTAGAAGTCAAGGAGTTTTTCTTTTGTTCAAAGCACCTCGCGGCACATCGGACATCCTACCCCAAGAAAAGGCTTACTGGAGGTATATAGAGGAAAAAGCTGTTTACCTCTGCCAGCTTTACGGCTACCAGCCCCTCAACACCCCTGTTTTTGAAGATTACCAACTCTTTGCCCACATCGCGCCTGATGGCGCAGACATCATTAAGGAGATGTATGTCTTTGAGGATAGAAGTGGGCAGAAGCTGGCTTTGACTGCAGAGGGAACTGCGCCGATCTGTCGCGCTTACCTTGAACATGGGCTATTTAACCTACCTCAGCCGATAAAGCTATATTATATTATCCCCGCCTTCAGATACGAGCGCCCTCAGGCAGGACGCTATCGTCAGCATCATCAGCTTGGATGCGAAGCAATAGGTGATGCTGACCCTGCCCTCGATGCTGAGGTGATAGAATTGATGTATCGTTTCTTATCTTCTTTGGGTCTTTCCGGACTGTTTATTGAGATTAATAGCATTGGCTGTCGACAATGTCAGCCTGACTATGTCGAGGCGTTGAAAAAATACTATTCCGCCTACCGGGATAGACTATGTCCCGCCTGCAAGATCAGGTTAGCTAGAAATCCCCTGCGACTTCTTGACTGCAAAGAAGTTTCCTGCCAGGAAATAATAACAGGTGCGCCAAAAATCACAGGCTACCTTTGCTCCGAATGCCAAACACATTTTCAAAGTGTCCAGAAATATCTAACTGAACTAGGGATAAGTTACCAATTAAATCACAGGCTAGTGCGCGGGCTGGATTACTATACCAGAACAGTCTTCGAGGTTAAGCCTGAAGGGAAAGGAGTACAAATCGCTCTTGGTGGAGGCGGTCGCTACGATAATCTTATTGAGGAACTGGGGGGTAAACCTACGCCAGCAGTTGGCTTTGCCGCTGGTATAGAAAGAATCATTATTGCCTTGAAAAACCAGAACGTAATTGTTCCTACCCTCCCTAAACCTGTTGCTTATGTAGCTTGCCTCGGAACACAAGCTAAATTAGAGGCAACAAAACTTGTTTCCAGATTACGCCACCAAGGCATCGCTGCCATCCAAGCTACTGGAGATAAGAGTTTGAAAAGCCAACTGAGACAGGCTAATTCGCTAGACGTTAAATACACCGTTATCATTGGAGAAAAGGAAGTGGCGAATGAAACAGCGGTATTGCGAGACATGTCGAGCGGAGAACAGAAAACTGTTCCTCTCAGTGAAATAGCAAGCTTACTTGAAAAAAGATGAGAAAGAGCACAAAATATAGCTTTCTACTCGTAGATGTGGTATAATAAATAAGCAAATATGGTGTTTTGGCAAATTGGTCACCTGGAGTTGCAACGTTCACCTTAGTTAGACGAACCCCAATCAGATATGCCACAAGACGAGCTAAACAACAAACCAAATAGCGAGTATCGCGCCGAAGACATCCAGATTCTAGACGAGATAGAAGCAGTGCGTCTACGCCCTGGAATGTATGTCGGCAGCACTGACCGCCAAGGACTGCATCAACTCCTCTATGAAATAGTATATAACAGCATAGATGAGGCTATGGCTGGTTTCTGCGACCAAATTGACGTGACAATTCACCCAGATAACAGCGTCACCGTGGTGGATAACGGGAGAGGCATCCCTGTTGACGTTATTCCAGAAACAGATATTACTGCTTTACAAGCAGTGATGACTCATCTACACGCTGGAGCAAAGTTTGGAGGAGCTGTTTATCAAATATCAAGCGGATTACACGGCGTCGGTGCTTCGGTGGTGAATGCTTTGTCTGCCTGGCTCAAAGTCGAGGTTAGAAGGGAAGGGAACATATATCGCCAGGAATACCAGCAAGGTATTCCTCTAGGTGATATAGAAATCATCGGTCACACCCAAGATATCGGCACTAAAATCATGTTTCTCGCCGATAGCCTGATCTTTGAGGATAGCGACTACGACTTTGGCATAGTTTGCCAGCGCCTGAAAGAATTGGCTTTTTTGAATAGCGGGGTGGAGTTAGCAATCAGGGATGAGCGCAGTGATGCCGAAAAAACATTTTACTTCGAAGGTGGAATAGCTACTTTAATTTCCCGGGTAAATAAAAATAGGACGGTTATACATCCAGAACCCATCTTACTAAAGAATTCAGCCAACAGCACTGCAATTGAAGTAGCCTTGCAATAC
>DAOUSX010000093.1 GCA_030627025.1 Dehalococcoidia bacterium | reverse complement strand
TTTCCCCTGGCAGAGCCCGCCTCGTGAATTATCTTAATAGTCCCATGGTCCGGGCAAACGTTCCAGTGACGCCAAACCTTTCATAGTCCGCTTGGTGAACGTTTTACCCAATTTAGTAATTTTGTACCATGCCCTCTTTAGAATTCCTGGCATCTTGATGCTCCTTTTGTTTTCTAATTCCTCATTCTTCTCTAGGCACTTGCCTTGTTTAAGCGACCTGCATCCTTAGCACTCTTCAATCACTTTATTTTATCTTCTCCTCTGCTGACTGGTGGAATAGTTAACACAGAGATTACTGCCACAATAGCAAGCCCAGTGAATACGAGCCAGATACCTTGGTAACTGCTAAAGTTATCATATACCCATCCGGCTGCAGTTGGGCCTATTATGCTTCCTAACCCGCCTATGCCCATTACTAACCCAAAGATGGCTCCGAAATTGGTTCTACCAAAGTACTCCCTCCCCAGAGATGGCCTCAGTGTATTGCCACCCCCGTAACCGATACCAAAAAGAAGAAGGAAAGGCACAAGCAACCACATATCTGTAATGGAAACATATCCGAAACAGAGCAACCCGAGACCCATCATGGCAAAAGCGACCGCAGCCACTAACCTCCTGTCCACCTTGTCTCCCAGCCACCCGAGACCAAGGCGACCGCCAATGCTCGTCAGTGGGATGGCAGTAGCCACGAGGCTGGATATCGATCTGCCCACGCCTATACTGCCTAGGTAAGGCATTACATGAGTAATTGTAGCACTTGTTACCATCATGTGATAGGTAAAGGACAGAACTAAACGCCAGAATGTGCCACTCTTGAGGGCCTGCGTTGTTTTCACCTCTACTTCGGCAACTTGGGGCAGAGCTGGACCAGTGTCGTATGTCAAGGGGTCTTGTAGTTGACCGTCAGGCAAGTAGCCATATTGCTCGGGCTTATGTCGAAACAGGAGCGACAGCGGTAAGCCCATGACTAGCATTCCTAGGGTGAGGACAGTTACCGCCGTGCGCCACTCATACACCTCAATGAGCCTGACTATTATCGGGAGTAGCAAGCCGCTGAAGCCAAAGCCGCAGATTGCTATGCCACTGGCTATCCCGATCTTCCGCTGAAACCAGTTAGCCAAGGTTGTCATCAACACGGTCATTGCACAAGCACTGGTACCTATGCCTATCAGGACAAAAGCCCCGTAGAACATGCCTAGGGATGTGGTATTACTCAGGAGGGTTAACCCTGCCGCAATAATAACTATCCCGCCAAAAATGAGCCTACGCGAACCCCAGCGATCCGCAAGTATTCCGATGAGCGGGGCAAGGAGACCCATCTCCAGCCCGCGTAGCGAAGCGGCAAGCGAGACCTGCGTGTAGCTCCAGCCCAGGTCACCTGCTATGGGCTCAAAGAAGACGGTGAACCCGTAGAAGACAACGCCCCCTACACATAGTGCAATAAAGAAAGATGCGCCGACAATCGACCATCCGTAGAATACTTTATGGCTTCTATTTAACATCTACCCCCTGCTTCAGACTCTTACTTTTTCTGTTAGGCGGGATGCCACTTGCCCTGCTTAAGCCACTACTGTAGGGAGGGTAACAGGAACTGACAGTGAAAGGCCCGAGTGCCAACCCTGGCAGAGCCCGCCTTTGGCTTATTCGTATTTAGGCTCTGTTAAAAAGAAGCAATCCGGCTACTCCTTACGACCTATTTAGGCTCATATTTTGGAGCCCTACTGAATGGGCTCTTATAGTTGGGATCCTCAAGATACGGGCACGAATCACCACAAGCCTTTATAAGGCCACATTTAACAGCGAAGCTTCCATCATCATATTTAAGAATAAACGCATTAACATGCCTTGCAGGACAGTTAACACGGCGTTTTTCAACCAATCTAGCCATCTACCGAGCTTCCTTCCCGAGGAGCGACTTCAGTTTTGGTATACGGTTGTTCCTTTTCTTTGCTACTATTACAAAATTTCTTGGAATATCTGCCATCAGAGACTTCGATTGTTCAGCAGCATCGGAGTAAAACCTTACCATCTTCTCTTCTATCTCAACAGCCTTATCCAAGGCCTCAGAATAGCTTGCCTTCTCTGCTAGTCCAATTTTAAACATATACTCGTCCGGATTCATATCAAAGGCAAAGCAACCCTCAATGGCATCGGTAATAACCCCGTAGTACGCCCTCTCAATCTGCAATACATTCTTCCCATTCTCTTTAACAAAAGAGAGGAAAACATCCATATCTTCGGGGTATCTCTGAGATAAGTCTTGGTAGAACTTGGCCGATTCACTTTCAAGCTTCTTGGCAAAGCTGATGGTCTCAGAAGCTGTATGCAGTTTCACTTATCGCTATCTCCTTTCCTACAGCCACCTTTGGATGACAACCTTGCTTTCAGTGAAGAAACGAACTGCTTCTTGACCCTGTGTATGTAATATCCCATAGAAAGAACCAGCCATACCACTGAATGGGAAGAATGCCATAGGAGCCACTATTCCGATATTTATGCCCACATTACCGCTGATAACGCTATATTGAAATTCCCTGGCACTTTTACCATCTGAGGTAAAGATAGCATCAGCATTATGATATGGGTTCTCATTACATATCTCTATTGCTTCATCCAGGTTTTTCACTCGCATAACACCCATTGTAGGCCCAAAGATTTCTTCCCTAACTATTCTCATATCTGGTGTAACATTCTCTAAGATTGTTGGACCAAGGAAGCATGTATCAGGATAGTCACCACGAATTTTTATGTTTGCTCTTCCATCAAGTCTGAGCTTTGCTCCTTCTTGTATACCACTCTCTATATATCCTATGATTTTCTCTCTTTTTTCTTTATCACGCAGGGGCCCCATCTGAACTGATTCATCAAGTCCATTACCGATAATTATCCTGGATGTTGTATCTACAACTGCATCCATAAAATTGTTGTAGAACCCATCATCTTCACCGACAACAATAAGAGTTTGACCTGACAAGCATCGTTGACCTGTATTGCCAAAAAATGACGTCATGAGAGCTGGTATGGTTGCTCTCACATTAGCATCTGGCATTATTACTATAAAGTTCGCCGCACCACCCTGAGCAATAACCCTCTTGCCAGTCTCACCACACCTCTTGTAAATAACATCTCTCGCTGTTGGAGTGGAGCCGACAAAGGCTATCCCTTGAATGTCTGGATGGTCCAGCATCCCATTAACAACAGTTCTTCCGCCATGGACTACGTTCCAGACACCCGGCGGGAAACCAGCTTCATCTACCAGCTCAGCCAGCCTTGCTTGACTGAGGGGAACCTCGCTCGAGGGTTTGATTATGACACAGTTTCCAGTAGCCACAGCATAGGGTGCTGACCAAAGCGGAATCATAAATGGGAAGTTAAAAGGGCCTATTATCCCAAAAACTCCCAAAGGCTGTCGAATGACATACTCATCTATGCCTGAGGCGATATCCTCTGCGTTATATCCCATCATCAAAGTAGGGATGCCACAGGCGACCTCTACATTTTCGATCCCACGCCTCGTTTCTCCTCTCGATTCATCTATCGTCTTTCCATGTTCCTGTGTCTGGATTCTGCTGAGTTCCTCAAAATGCTCCTCCAGTAATTCTTTCAATCTGAATAGGCACCTTGCCCTGGCAACTGGCGGTGTTGCTCTCCAATCAGGAAAAGCCTCTTTAGCCGCTTCTACTGCGGCGTCTATCTCATCTTTGGTTGAAACTGGAACCTTGGCAATTGTTTGACAGGTAGCTGGGTTTACCACGTCCTTAATCTCACCCTTGGATTCAACCCATTCTCCACCAATAAAGTTCTTAAGTCTTCTTGCTTCTTTTATTGGTTCCTCTAGAAGTGCCATTGTACCTCCTCCTATGAAAGCAGAAACGGACACTTAAACAACATAAGGTAACATGATGAAAGTATAGTGCACTCTGTCACCCTTCTTTATCCTGAGCCTCTCATAGTAGGCATAAAGGGTTGGGTCGCTCTTGGTAGTGTGGGGGACTGCTTCAATAAGTGCTCACCTCAGCCACTTTGATTCGTATAGGACTAAAACTTATCCTCGCCATCTTTGAGTCACCTACAATGAGAGACTTCCTGCCTTTACCCTTGATTGTCCAGTCCCTTCTGCTTGATTCTTAGAATGGGTTTTCACCTGCTCTTGACTTTATATACTTTACACAGAGACGCCTTGAGGGGCCAGCCGCCGCTAAGCCTATTGCACTGCTCGGGGTCATCGTTAGTAACAATATTAATGTTTGACTCCCATATCCCATGCAGCCAGGGTTCTTCACCGGGTAGCTCGGGAAACCACCATCCATGCTCAGCATGAATTACCCCCGGGGCTATCCCCTCAAAGTACTGGCACTTCTGCTGAACCCTCCCTCTCGGTGTTTCAATCCATACCCAATCGCCGTCACCAATACCCAGTTCGGATGCCTTTTGTGAGTGCAACTGCACTATCGGTGCAGGATGCTGCCTGCGGGCTGAATCAACTTGCCGCCATTCGGAATGAAACATGGGAAGGAACCTCCCGCCCGTGATCAGAATGAAGGGGTATTCCTTTGCCAACCCCGGGTTACTAACCGGGCTCTCGGCAGGTTCTTCATAGTGAGGTAAGGGATCGTATCCCGACCTTTCAAATATGGTAGAGTATAACTCCACCTTGCCAGTGGGTGTCCCGAAGCCCTTCTTTTCGTACTTTTTATATTCGGGCGGGGGTAGGTAATAGCCACCCTTTTCGTTTATGAATTGCTTCAGGGTATAGCCCATGGGGGCAAGACGGTAGTCATAAGCCTCCTCAAGAGACTGCCATGGCCAGTACTTCTCCTGACCAAGCCGTACCCCTAGGCCACGCCAGAAATCGTAATCTCTTTTACGATCATATCTTCCTTCTACTGTGCATGGTAATGCTGCATCTCCTACATGGATGGTACTAGAGACATCGGCTAATGTAGCTATCATAGGTCTTTCAAGCCATGAGGCAGCCGGCAGTACATAGTCTGCTAATTCGGTACTGGGGGTTGGAAAGTAGTCCATAACAACAAAGAGGTCAAGCTTGCCTAGCGCTTCATATACCAGCTTAGTGTTTGGAAAGGCTACCAGAGGATTGTTGGCCAAGGTTAGCATAGCTTTGACTGCATAGGGCTTACCCGTCAGTATCGCCCGAAATACGGTTGGTGCGTGGGCCAGACAGTGATAGTTTCGGGACAGCTGTCTACCCCACACCCTCTTAACGTGCTGCTGGACTAAATCGTACCCCTCCCAAGACATGAGTTTAAATCGCTCAGCCCCAAGCTGTTTACTTTTCTGTTCAGGAGGCACCTTCTCACTAAGTTCCAGCTCAGCCTCGGAGACAATTTTGAGAGGGCCCCCGAGAAAGACATCGCCACCGGCAACATCAATATTGCCGGTTATCGCTGGCAATATAAATCTGGCATGAAGGGCCTCAAC
>DAOUSX010000198.1 GCA_030627025.1 Dehalococcoidia bacterium | reverse complement strand
GTTGCCGGACATAGCTTAGGAGAATATACCGCTCTAGTGGCTGCCGACGTGCTCAGTATCACTGATGCCGTTCGGCTAGTCCAGCACAGAGGAAGATTGATGCACCAGGCGGGACAAAAGAAACCAGGAGGGATGATAGCAATACTGGGAGCTAACAAGGAAGCTGTTGAAGATTTATGTCTCCACAGTGGATGTACCATCGCAAATATCAACTGCCCGGGACAAATTGTGATCAGCGGCGGCACAGACAATTTAGACAAAGCTAACAAATTAGCCAAGGCAAAGCGTATTCGTCAGATCCCACTAAGGGTTAGTGGCGCTTTCCACTCCAGCTTGATGCGGTCAGCCATTGACGAATTCGGCGAGATTGTCTCCAACACCATGTTTCAGCAACCAACAACTCCTATAGTAGCAAATGTAACCGCCCAACCACTGGATAATGTAGCTGAGATAAAGGAAGAGCTTCTGAACCAGCTTTCCAATTGTATCCGGTGGCAACATTCCGTGGAATACATGGCTCAAGAAAAAGTAACCACATTCTACGAAATAGGACCAGGGAAGGTGCTAAGCGGATTGATTAAGCGGATTAACCCCGAGCTACGAACATTGAACATATCGAGCACCGAAGAAATCTCACGGCTAAAGGCAAATCGCTTAATAGCAGAATAACATGGCTAGCTTGAGACGAAAGGCAAGAATCGCTACTCTCCAAACACTTTATGAAATTGACTGCACGGAACATAAAGCTGAAGATGCTGTGATTCACTCAACAACAGAACAGTCACTGTCTCAAGAAGCAATCAGCTTCACTGAGAAACTTGTACAAGGTGTACTAAAAAATAAGTCAAAGATTGATGAAGTTATTGGGCGTTTTGCTCCATCCTTTCCTGTGGCGCAAATGTCTGTCATTGATAGAAATATCCTGCGCATCGCCATCTTCGAAATTTTGATGGATAATAATACACCCGTTAAGGTAGCCATAAACGAAGCAATAGAGTTAGCTAAAACTTTCGGCAGTGACTCTTCACCACGTCTGATTAATGGCGTATTAGGGTCAATAGTCACCAAATATGGCAAAGCAAGCCATGAGCGACAAAAGGAGGGAAAATGCCAACCATCTTTGAAAAATTAAAGGAAATCATTGTAGAGCAACTGGGGGTTGATGAAAGCGAAGTAACCCCGGAAGTTTCCTTCACAGCGGACCTGAATGCCGACTCTCTGGACCTAATCGAACTTATTACCGCAGTGGAAGAGGAATTCAGCACTCCTACAAACAGGCTGGAAATACCTGATGAAGATGCCGAAAATATGAAGACTGTTCAGAATGCCATTGACTATCTTCGCGACCATGGAATAAAAGACGAATAGCCAGATTAAGTACTATCGCTAGATTCAGAATTATCAGACACTGGCTGGGAGACTTGCACTAGTTGCCTCTTAAAGAAAGGCTTGAGCATTGCAGGTGTTACCAGCGTGGTTATGACACTGACTGCTACCGCTGCGCCATACAAGCCTAAGCTTATAGCTCCAGCTATATATCCTGCAGCAGCAACAATAAGACCTACCTCAGCTCTAGGCACCATACCCACCCCTACTATCATGCCAGCATTGTGAGAAAGCTTGCCAGGAAACCGTGCCGGTATGTAACAACCTATCACCTTCCCCGCTATAGCTGCCACTATCAATAGAACAGCTAACACCGCCACCCCCGGAGCACCAAAGAGCCTCAAGTTAACCATCATCCCCAGATAGGCAAAGAAAAACGGGGCGGCAAAAAGCATTATCGGTCTCCCCTTTTCTACTATCTCCTCCTTTTCCTGACAAGCGCTGAACATCAATCCCGCTACATAAGCTCCAACTACAGGATGCAGACCGACCAGGGTAACCAGATAAGCCACAATGAAACCAAAGATAAGGGCAACAATGGGTGCAGTGCCTGACCTCTTGAAGGGATTTAACAAATATCTAGAGATGTATTTATGAAGCTTGACTCCAATCATAAGTAAACCAAACCATACTGCAAAGCCAATGGCACCGATTTTTACCGCCTCAAGAATCTCGAACTCCCCTGTTTGAGCCAGTTCGATGACTATGGATAAAATGATCAGTCCGATTATATCGTCAACCACAGCTCCCACTAAGATGGTACTCCCCTCCCGAGTATTTAACCTCCCCATATCCATCAATATCCTCACCGTAACTCCAATGCTGGTAGCGGTGAGCACCGCTCCCATGAATAACCAGCCACCAATGCCAACATCGGGACAGAGCGCCTTGGTGACAAAATAACCACCAATGAAGGGCAGGATAACGCCGCCAAAAGCCACTGCCAGGCCAGTGGGAGCCTGCTTGATAAACGATCGAATATCAGTCTCCACCCCAGCCTGAAAGAGCAATATGATAACGGCAATGTTAGCTATGATATACATTATGTCGAAGTCCCCTTGAAGCCCGAATGGGTTGTGGACTGTAGCGAAGTTCAAGATTATAGGGTCACAGAAAATAAGTCCCCCTAAAAGGAAAGGCGAGATAATAATGCCAGCCACTAACTCGCCGAGAACAGCTGGCTGCTTGAAATAACGCTCGGAAAGCTCCCCACATATCCTGGCAAATATTAGAACTAAGCCCAGACTCAGTATGAACTTGAAATATACAGCTTCCACTTATGGTTTAAGATATTCCACCGAACTGGTGATTATGCCGAAATAATTTATCACCCCGAGCATTTTTTCTTGCTCATCAACTACGGGAACTTCGTAAAACCCTTTATCCAACATTATGTTGATTGCCTTGTCCACACTATCTTCTGGCTTTAC
>DAOUSX010000131.1 GCA_030627025.1 Dehalococcoidia bacterium | reverse complement strand
ATACCCCGCACCCTTCATATGTCTCTGGCTGGGGTGAGGGATATGAGTACTATGGAGACCCCTCCCGAAGACCGCCTGCCTATCAAAACCTATGTTGCCGAATATAATGACCATCTAATCAGAGAAGCCATACTTAGAGAGCTGGAAAGAAATGGTCAGGTCTTCTTCGTTCATAATCGGGTGAGCAGCATTGCCTTTGTAGTAAGCAGGCTGGAGTCGCTTGTCCCTGAAGCGAGGATAACGATAGCGCATGGGCAGATGTCTGAGGAAGAATTGGAGAAGGTGATGGCGGATTTTATTGCTGGTAAAAGTGATGTGCTGGTTACCACCACCATTGTTCAGTTGGGTTTGGACATGCCCAACGTTAATACGTTGATTGTTGACCATGCTGACAAGTTTGGGTTAACCCAGCTTTATCAATTGCGTGGAAGGGTAGGGCGTGGTATCAACCAGGCATACGGTTATTTCCTGTTCGATGGAGACAAGCAGCTAACGCGGCAGGCTCATGAACGGCTCAAGACTATGTTTGAAGCTGCAGAACTTGGGGTTGGATTTAGCATCGCCATGAAAGACCTGGAAATCAGGGGTGCTGGCAATCTTCTCGGTGTCAAGCAAAGCGGCCATATCGCTGCTGTGGGTTTTGACCTCTATTGTCGATTGCTGGCTGAAGCAGTTGAAGAGTTGAAGGCAAAACAAGCAGGTGAGGCTAAAAAGAATGTCATTGCGAGCGAAGCGAAGCAATCTCCCAGTATAGTTTTGCCGCTAAGCGCCTATATACCCGAGGAATATGTGGTTGATTTAGATACCAGGCTAAGCCTTTATCGCAGACTGGCAAAAATAGAGTGTATCGATGAAGTAAAGAGCATAACTGGAGAGCTTGAGGATAGATTTGGCAACCTGCCGCAAGTGGTGAAAAATCTTCTTTATGTGGTGCAGGTAAAAACAGTGGCTACCAAGGCCGGGGTGGAGTCTATTTTCACTTCGGGTAATCATGTGGTGGTCAAATTCAGGGAGGCAAGGAAAGTTGCCCGCTTATCCCTGCCTGACAAATATGACAAGGCAATTAAAGTAGGCAATACCCAGGTGAAGTTGGATGGGAGATATTTTGGGAACAAATGGCCCACCGTGCTCAGGGAGATACTTGAGGCATAGCTGTGAGCTAGATGCTCGACCTTATTTACTTAGTAAACCAATGGGCAATACCCACCTGCCATACATTGCATTCAAAAGCACTGCTGCAGAGCCGTAAACAGCGGCACCGCCGCAGATGAGTCCCTCCACACCGGCAACTTTGGGGGAAAGACTGCCGAAGAAAACTGCGGCAAGCAGCCAGAACAGCAATGTTAATGTGCTAAACACAAGGACATGAACTTTGGAAATTTTAAATGCGCCCACGGTCATGTAAGCGGTGAAAACACCCCACAGGATACATACCCAGGCAAGACCTGGACCTGATAGCTCGACTATCCCGAGCCACTCCATAAGGAACATAAAGCTCAAGCCTATCCAGAACATGCCATAAGAAGTGAAGGCGGTCAATCCAAAGGTATCTCCACGTCTACCATCGATTATCCCGGCGATGACCTGAGCCATTCCTCCCCAGAAGAACCCGTAAAGCAGAGGCTCTACGTTGGTTATCAGTCCTATATTGTGTATCTGGAGTAGAATGGTGTTAAAACCGAACCCCGCAAGCCCTAAAGCCCCAGGATGTGCCCATTTAACTTCTTCTGTCATAGTAAGCCTCCATTCTTGTTAATATAAACTAATGGTGCCAGAGGGGCTTTATGTTCCACCTGGCACCATTTTTCTCATCTTATATGTCCTTGGAACTCTACGCTCTTTTCTTTATCCTTGGACTCGTTTTTTAATAACCTCGACAACTTCAGGGTTAGCCAGGGAAGTTACATCGCCGACATCTTCTTTGTTGGAGATAGCGGCAAGCACACGGCGCATTATCTTACCCGAGCGTGTCTTGGGCATATCGGGCACGATGTAAACTTTGTTCGGCCGTGCAATGGGCCCAATATCAATGCTAACCTTATTTCTAATTTTTTCTTCCAATTCTCTGCTGGGTTCGAAACCTGACTTTAGAGCGACATAGAGGTCAACTACGGTGCCCTTTATTGGGTCTTTCTTTGCCACAACCGCTGATTCTGCCACCTCTTCATTAGTGCCTGAAGAACTCTCTATCTCCTTAGTCCCTAATCGGTGACCGGCAACATTTATCACATCGTCTATTCGGCCTAAAATTCGGAAGTATCCATCAGCAGCTTCGACAGAGCCATCGCCGGCAAAGTAATAATAGTCACGATAATCTTTGCTTTCCAGGTTGGAATATTTGCGATAGTAGGTATCAACGTATCGGTCATGGTCTTTCCATATCGTTTGAAATGAGCCCGGCCATGGCCGCTTAATGCATATGTTCCCTGCTTTTCCTGAACCCTTCTCGATTTCTTTTCCGTCTTCACCAAAGATTACGGGATATATACCGGGCATGCCGATGCCGCAGCTTCCTGGCTTCATGGGTTTAAGCGCTGGTAAATTGCTGCCGATAACACCTCCATTTTCCGTTTGCCACCAGGTATCGATAATTGTCGCTTCTTTTTTACCAACTTTCTCATAATACCATCTCCACACCTCTGGCTCTATGGGCTCTCCTACCGTGCACATTAGCTTGAAGTGGTAGTTATATTTGGCAGGTTCATCGGGGCCTTCCCTTCTTATCATGCGAATCATAGTGGGAGATGTATGGAATATGTTTACATCAAGGTCCTCAGCTATCCGCCAGGAGCGTCCAGCATCCGGGTAAGTCGGTGTCCCTTCAAATATTACGCTGGTCGCAGCAATGGCTAATGGACCATAGACAATATATGAATGCCCCGTGATCCATCCTATATCGGCAAGACACCAATACGTATCTTCAGGATGGATGTCAAAGAGATACTTTGATGTCGCTGCAACGTAACTCAGATATCCACCAATACTGTGCTGGCATCCTTTGGGTCTTGCTGTCGTGCCGCTGGTATACATTAGGAATAGAACATCTTCGGCTGGCTTGGATAAGGGTTTTACTCTTCTTCCCCGATAATTCTTCAACAGGTCGTTAATAAGATAGTCACGCCCTTCTACTAACGGAGTCGGAGAGCTATACTTGCTAGGATAACGCTCCCAGATTAATACTTTTTCAATTTTGGTTTCTTCACACTTGTTAACACACTCATCAGCTCTAGCTTTATGGTCAATAAGCTTCCCAGAGCGGTAATAGCTGTCTATGGTTATCAAAACTTTACTCTCGGCGTCATCTGCCCTATCGGCAACCGCTTTACCGCTGAATCCTCCGAACACCTCGGAGTGAATAGCCCCTATTCGGGCGCAGGCAAGCATTGATATCGGGAGCTCAGCAACCATGGGCATATGAAATGTTACTACATCGTTTTCCTTAACTCCCATATCGAGAAGGAGTGCCGCAAATTCATTAACCCTTCGGTAAAGCTCCTTGTAAGTTATGAACTGGTAGGCTTCATCCTCAGGCTCTGGTGCAAATATAATTGCTGCTTTGTTTCCGTATTTCTCCAGATGTCGGTCAACGCAATTGGAGCACACGTTCAACTTTCCACCAACAAACCACTTGAAAAACGGCGGGTTACTACCATCAAGTGTCTGTGTCCAGTGTTTATCCCAGCTAAGCATATCACCATATTCCTTGAAACACTCGGGGTAATTCTCTTCCGAAAATCGCTCGTAGATTTTGGGGTCACGCATATTGGCTTGTCGGATAAACTCTTCTTTGGGTTGAATAAGCTCCTCTTCTTTCCAGTGAACCGCAATGGCTTCTTCTCCTACCTTTTTCTCTTCAGTCATATTGAGCCTCCTTTGTTAGTGTTTCTCATAGCTAAGTAAGCACACCTTAATTAGTTCATTTCAAAGCCAAGCCCCGATGTTAGCATACAAGTCAAAACAATGCAAGATTTCGCAACCTCTTTCTCTAATGTTTTTAAAGGTATGAGATTGCCACGCGGAGCCTGTCCTGAGCATCTTGAGATTCTTCCCCCTCACGGAGTTTACCCTGAGCTGAATGAGATTCTTCGCTACGCTCAGAATGACAGAAGGCGAAGGGCTCGCAATGACAGTTGCTACTCTTCGACGTTATAACGATATACGAGTCACCCATCTATGTGAACT
>DAOUSX010000064.1 GCA_030627025.1 Dehalococcoidia bacterium | reverse complement strand
GCTCGCCTTGAGCTCGGCTATCAGGGTATCAACCTTACCTCCTAGACGCAGCTGGCTGCATATTGCACTTATCTGAACCGCAGTAATCCTGCAGTCTTTACTTTGCTTTCCTAATTCTTCGACCAGCTTTGGCATTCTCTCCCAGTCTGGTTCACCCATCTCCCTAAAAAGCTCGGTTATAGCATGTTCAGGGTTCCAGTGCCCTGTTTTGCCAGCGTCTTCGACTAGATATCTAACAATATTTAGCACCTCATAGAGTTCCTCTGGCTTAGCAACTAGCAGCCGATCTTCCCAGGCAGCGCTTTTGAGGGTTCTCACTGGAAGGAGTAGTCTCCATTCGTTGCCCAAGAGTAAAATATCCTCCGTATCATCCTTAACCACTCTCTCTACCTCATAATAGGACAGCCTACCACTTTTGGAGGCATGCGCCAGGACTCGCGCCAAGCGACCGGTAAGCTCACTCCGGTTCAGCAATCTGCTTAAGGCCTTCTCCAGCTTATTCATGTGATTCCATCCGTGTTCACGGAGTGCTAACCAAAGGCTTTACTGCCTTCAGCAGTCGCAGATGCCCCTTGAGGGAAAACTCCTCTTCAAAGTTGGTGAAACCTTGACTGCGGAGCATTTCCTTTATGTCGAGCTTAAGGAATTCTACAGCCAGCTGACACTCCCAGCGGGTAAATGCCCAGCGAAGGGGAAACCACATCCTCCCAAGGTCGAACTCACTATAGTCTAGGATGTAAAAGGCTCCTCCCGGCTTTACAGCTTGATGAGCATTATGAATAATCCCCAGCTTCCGGTCGTCCTCAAACCCGTGGAGGGTGAATGAGATGAATACCTTGTCAAATTCCTCTTTATATGTTAGCGGCAGCTCTATCCGCTGCTTTTTAAAGCTGATGTTGGTGTACTTACAGCAGTGCTTCAGTGCTCGGCCTAACATCTCATCACTGATATCCAAGCCTACAATCCTGCCTCGAGAGCCTACCTTTTCAGCCATAAAGCAATCGTTCCTGCCTGTGCCTGAGCCGAGGTCAAGTATTGATTGACCAGGCTTGATATCCATCTTTTCAATAACGTGTCTGATGAAATGAGAGTAGCGCCCTAGCGAGAGCACATTCAGGAAGAGGTCGTAATAGTGCGCTCCCCACGACCCAATCTCTACCTTGGACCTTACTGGTGGCAAAATATACCCCCCTAGCTGAGCATTGCTAAATACTCGTCGGCGTACTTGCCATTTTTGGCTCCCTTAAACATCTCCCCTTTCTTCACCTTTTCTAGTGCTAGATACTCACTGGCAGCCATGCCAGCCGAGGCTCTCTGGCCCCGCTCTTTCTTATTTCTCAGATCTGATTTCATCTGAAAGCAAGCTTCTCAGTCGATCTAGTGTAATCCTATAGGGTTCTATTGGAATCCCCATCCAGTCAGAGAAGTCTAGAATCTCCTCCGGCTTATTTTCCATAATTTCATCATAGAAGCCTGTAGCATCTAGCATGATTGCTCCGCCAGTGTGTTTGGGGAAATTCTCATTGGCTAGACCCTTATCCCAACCCTGATATACATAATGGCGGTATTTCATCCATCCCGGGGTAAGCCAATAAATGTCTTTACCTTGGCCTATCTTCTCTCTTTCTTCCTCACTGGCTAACATATCAACACAATGAGAAGCTTTTATTCTACAAATCTTGACCCCAGGTTCCTCTTGTTCCTGAATTATTGTATCTATCTTGCGATACGGGTTATCAGCATTAACGTAACAGAACTTGCCGCCATAGACTACGATGATGTTAGACGCGTATTTCTTAGCTATACCTATCTGTTTAATAAGCTGGCTTTCAAGTTCCCGGGGTACCTCATGACGTCCAGGCTTGGTGTATAGGATTTTTCTGGCATCCAAAAAGCCGCTATCTCTCAGATAGTTTAGTTCCATATTTAGCGTACCGCAGGCAACAATTGCATAGTCTCGGAAGGAAAGACGATTTTCCATGTTTTCCACCTTTTAATACCCCTCCTTTAAAGGGTAATTTTTCTCACCAGCCAGGATTGGAACTTCGAGCCAATTCTCGCTGGGCACAAAAGGACAGGTATAAGCTTCGCTATATACACACCATGGATTGTAAGACTGGCTAAAATCCAGAATCCATTTCCCATCCGGAGTGCGGTCTCTCTCTGGCTCAAGATCGAGTAGCGACCAGCCCCGTAGGTTTCTTTACCAGAGGTTGCATCCTTGAAGGAAATAAACAACATCTCTTCCCGAGGGTGGCTCTTGTAAGCCTGGAGGGCTTGCTCCTTTCCGCCTATCTTGAATCGAAATTCACCCCAGCGGAGGAAATCTTGCTCGTTACCCTTGGTGTAAGCCATCCTCACTGCCTGCTTTTCGGGATGTTCATGAAGTTCAAGCTCGAATCTGTAGCTTGGGTCAGGAGGATAATATTCTAAGCCCTTAAAACGAGGTCTCTCTTGAGGCGGAATTGGTGATTGCCAATGTTGGGCAAAGAAAGCGTCCTTCCTTTCCCGTGCCCTCTCCAGATTTGCTTTCCATTCCGAAATTTCCATAACAGTTTCACCACCCTTCTTGTTTCCCAAAACTGCGTTTTACCTCCTTGCTTTCAGCCTTTCAATCCTAGCCAGAATATCATCCACGCTTTGGGATAGTGCGCGTACCTGTTCTCTCAGGGCTTGCGGGGAAGGGCTAACTCCCAATGGAGAAAAGAAAGCGGGTTGGAATCCATAACTGTAGGCTAGTGCTTCCATTCCCATAATTTCCCTTATTCTGTAACCTGACCAAGGATTTTGCCTGCAGCCAAAAGGCGAAGCTCTTCCCTCGGCTACTGCTCTGGCGAATTGGCCGCAGCTTCCAAATCCGCAGAAACCACAATTCAGCTTGGGCAGAACTTCATAGATTTCCCTTATTTTCTCCTTACTACTGACTGCCATTTATCTTGCCCCTGGCGGTCCAATCAGTACCTGGGCAGTTGGATTAATACCTGGGACAGCTGTTCATTGGCTTTTTCGACCTCTTGTGCTGCTTGTAATGCGCTTTTATAGATTGGATTGCCCTCCAAGTTATTTGCTTTCTCCACCCATCTGTTGAATTTCTCCCCGTGCTTCTCGTTATGCTCAACCCACGAGGTTAAAAGCACTTTAAGCCTTCCCGTTTCATCAGCCGGGAACCTCTTGAGAATATCTTCGACCATTGTCCGAATTGTAGACTCCGGGACCGCGCCGAGGATTTCGTCTACATTCTCACCATTAGCGAAATACTTCTGCATGGGTATACTCATAATCTGGAATTCCACTGCTGTCCGTTGGTTTTCATCCACGTTCATCTTACAGAACTTGAACCTGCCATCGTATTCCTCCGAGAGTTTGTCATAGATCGGTGAAACCATCACACAGGGGCCGCACCACGGGGCCCAGAAATCCACCTCTGTGGGGAGGTCTGAGTTAAGGACCTCCTCTTCAAAATTTTGGTCTGTTATCTCAATTACTTTGCTCATACTCCCCCTTTTAGTTTATCGTTTTCCATAAACCCCTACTATACCTGTCGGTAAGTTCGCCCGTGCCAAGCTCCATTTCGCTCCCTCGGAAGTAAGCCTATTTAATTACAGCAAGGATGTCGCTTCTGGAAACTATCAAATATTTTTTGCCCTCAAACTCAACCTCATCACCGCTGAATTTAGCAAAAACTATTCTATCCCCCACCTTTATATTCTCGGCAAGCTCTTCATCCGTCCCTACCTCAATAACCTTGCCTGTTCTTGGCTTTTCCTTCGCTGTGTCAGGGATGATTATCCCGCTTTTAGTTCTGCTCTCTTCAACCTCTTCCGGCTCAACCAAGACCCGGTCCTCAAAAGGCTTTATCTGCATCTTGAGCAACCTCCTCTCCTACCTTTTGATTCCTAGTAATTTATCAATCTTTGTCTTATCAAAGCCGACTATGGGATGGCTTCCAATCAGGACAACCGGCACACTCATTATACCCCTGCGCTGCAATTCCCTGGCCCCATCTCGATCCCTCTCAACATTCACCTCTCTGAACCTGAAGCCTTTCTCCTTCAGGTACTGCTTAACCCTATTGCACCAGGGACACGAGGAACCAGTGAAAATTATTATCCGTGGTTGACTGGAAACTGGCATGGCCCACCTTGTTACGCTTTGTCTATGTTTATCCCAAGCACTACTGAGTGCTTATCCACAAAGTCAATACTTTTTACCTCGCCTTGGACGAATTTTTGCTCTCCCAACAGCCCAATGAGCAGAAATCCATTATTATGGGCTTCCATTTGAGCTACGTCCCGCATTACTTCTTGTTGCTGACCATCCGAATCAATGTAGAAGACGTTACTCAAGCACATATTTACCTCCAGATTCGCATTCTTTCCCTTCGGCCTATGCCCGCCTGAACTTTGGCCTGCCACTGCCCAATTGTCTGCGAAGTCCCCATTACCCTCTCTAACCCCCCCCTGACTGGGCTTGTTGTGGACGATTCTACCATGCTCTCAACTGGCGAGCCTTACATTGACTGCCTTTGGCCCTTTTAGATGTAGGCATAATCTCAAACTCGACCTGCTGGCCTTCTGTGAGCGACTCAAAGGCTACTCCTTGGAGGTCACTGAGGTGGAAAAAGAGGTCCCCCTTCTCCTCTGTCTGGATGAAACCATATCCTCGGTCTGCAATTAAGCGTCGGATAGTGCCCTTAGTCATATGATGCTCCTTTCCCTATTTCCCATGGCTCACTCATATTCCATTGTTTCCCACGACGCTCTCTTTCAAAGCGCTCCACTACAGACTTCATTCCTTGCTTTCCGGCACCTCACGTGGAGATTATTGTTAACCGTTCAGCTACTCTCATTGGCTCTCCTTGCTCCTCTTTTCCCGCTCGCGTTCAAAGGAGAGCAGTATGCCATCTACCTTAGTCGGCTCAACCTTGGCCTGCGGCTTATCGTCGACTACGGTTACCGGCGCCATAGTGCAACAGCCAACACAGGCAACCGTATCCAAGTCAAATTCGCGGTCAGGAGTGGTCTCGCCTCGGTCGATACCCAGCCGCCTCTTCCAAGCATCTAAAGTGATATAACCACCCTTCATATGGCAGGCAGTCCCCAAGCAGACCCTTATTGAGTGTCTCCCCGGAGGATTAAGCCGAAATTGATTGTAAAAGGTAACCACGCTATAAACGTCTATAGCCGGCATATTGAGAAACTCGGCAATCTCTAGCATAGCCTCCTGGGGGAGATAGCCGAGCTTGCCCTGTACCTCCTGCAAAATAGGGATGAGATTCCCCCGCCTCCTGCCGTATCTCTTCAGGATCTGCTTTGTTTGCCGTCTGACTTCACTCTGTTCCTTAAGCACAGTCATTGTCATTTTTACTGTCTCCAAGATTCATCTTCCTTGGTGGTTTCAGTATTTACCCCTTGTTTCCCAGCCAAGATTACAGTGAATCCGGCGTTGGGGAGGTGGCCTTCTCTTGGTTCCTCCACGCGATGCACCTTGCCCGGCTCCTGAAAAAGTGTCGAAATAACCTTCTCAACCAAAAAGCCTGCTCGCACCAATAGTCTCACCACGTCACGACATGTGTAAAAAGTGGCGTATTTATAGAAACGATGCCCCTGCTTCTTTTTCTGCTGATAAAATTTACCCCAGGGACTTCCCCTTAAGACTAAACCCAGCGCTATCTTCCCATGCGGCACTAAAACGCGGTAAGCCTGCTTCAAAACAGCCAGTGGCGAATCGACAAAGCAGAGGGTAACAATAAGAAACACCGTTCCAAACGACTCCTCATCAAAAAGCTCCTGTTCTCCCCTACCGAGAAAGGCGGTTATGCCCCGTCTTCTTGCCATCTTGACCAGCTTAAAGGAGGGATCGACCCCGTTCTCTATTCCCAGAGCCTGAGCGAAACGACCGCTACCAACCCCAATTTCAAGCCATGGCTTTGGCAGGGAAGATAATAGTCCTTCAAAGGCCCGCACCTCGGTGGCAAAGATAAGTTTTCCTTCACCCTCGAACCAGGCATCATATTCTAAAGCCACATCATCGAAGGGAGAAACTTCACCGTTGTTCCGTCTTGTTCCTGTATTTGGTTGTCGAGTGCGATAACTGGTTGATGACATCCATTCTCCCTCGTTAGGCTTTGCCATGTTCGCCATGCTGATCCAGCAATATCTTGGAAGTGGAGAAATCTATTTCGACCACCCTACCCGGGATGACCTTTTCCTCTCCAAAGAATGTCTCTATTTCCACCCAATCGCCATGTACCTGCATATGAGCAATATCCTGAAGGACTGGCTCATCACCCTCTTGTTTAAGCAGCTTGTGAGAACATGCCAGTGCAGCAGCACAT
>DAOUSX010000192.1 GCA_030627025.1 Dehalococcoidia bacterium | reverse complement strand
CAACTCATGAGAACATAATATTCTCCTGCTTTGGCGGGCTATCAAACACCAGGATAACCAGCGCCCTGGCCTGCCTGGAAGCGGTAAAAGAGCTTGGCCTGGAAAAGGTGGCTATCGACTGTTTGCCATCAGTGCCGCTGAAGGTAAAGCCCGTTCTAGGAAAGACAAAAGTAGCGAAGAAGGTCATCACCATAGATGGTTGTCCGTTTGAATGCAGCCAAAAAACGGTGGAGGCCGCTGGCTTTGAGATTGCTAAGAGCATTGTGCTAGTCAAGGATATAGGCATGAAGAAGGTAGCTCTACAAACTGACATCGCTAAGGGACGAGGGGTTGCGGCTTATATTTCCTAGGAGGAAGTCAAGAGAGCAAAATAACTCATCGTGAAAACCATTTTAGAGGATTACACACAGTTACAATGAATATGCTGATCAAGGCTCTATATCACCTCTTCCTGGCATGTTTAGCTCTGTCGTTAATGGTAGGTTGTGCAGCATCATCCACTGCACCTCCAGTAACAAACGGTGGGGAGCTATCAACCTACCAGTTAGAAATTGATTTACTTGGTACAAAGAACGAGTTCATGGTTGACAGCCAGGGATTTCTAAAGACAAAGGTAAATTTATCGTCTGCTGATGGGAGGCTTAGCCTGTTGCTGAATGAAGGCACTATGGTCAGGGACAAGGATGGGAAGCCTCTTCAAGTTATTGATGTGTCAATTGACCTAAACCCGCCACCTCCACCAAGGGATGCTTATATTATTGGGGCAGTTTATGAGTTTAGCCCCGAAGGGGCTAATTTCAATCCCCAAATTAAGCTTACCCTCAGCTATGACCCAGAGGAATTGCCAGAAGGGGTAAGTGAGCGGAATGTATATATTGCCTGCTATCAGGATACCGGATGGGAAAAGCTACTCTATAAGAACGTAGATACCAAGAACCATAGCGTGACTACCCAGATAGATTACCTCGCTAGATATGCTGTTCTAGCACCAAGAGAGCGTCCAACTTCAGAGACGTCTTCAACCCCGGCTGATAGGATCGAAGTTGTCTACTTTCACCGCGCGCAGCGCTGCCCTGGCTGCCTTTATGCCGAGGCTGGGACTCGCTATACCTTGGAAACTTACTTCGCCAATGAGCTGTCTAGCGGCAAGCTGACGTTTCAGGTGTTAAATGTAGAGGATGAGGGAAACGCCGGCATCGCCGAGAAATATGGTGCTTACACATCATCACTGTTTATCAACACGGTAAAGGACGGCGTTGACCATATTGAGGAAGTAGTGGATATATGGTTTATCCTGGGTGACGATGAAGCATTTGTCGAGGTAGTGAAGAATACGATCGAAGAAAGCCTTAAAAGACTAT
This sequence comes from Dehalococcoidia bacterium, assembly GCA_030627025.1. Classification (GTDB taxonomy): domain Bacteria; phylum Chloroflexota; class Dehalococcoidia; order GIF9; family AB-539-J10; genus CG2-30-46-19. Next base: position 1,643 of record DAOUSX010000192.1, on the reverse strand, counting down.
GATGATGGATCTTGGTGAAATAGTAAACCAGCTATCAAGTAGTCTTGACATACCTGTCCTCTCAGCATTTCTTCTGGGGTTGTTAACTGCCATTAGCCCCTGCCCTATGGCTACCAACATTGCTGCCATAGCATATGTTAGCCGTAGAGTGACAGAGCGCAAATACGCTGTCATAACTGGAACACTCTATACACTGGGGCGCATGTTTTCCTATTCCATCCTCGGTATCCTGATCATCGTGGCTGGTCTTGAAATCCCTGGAGTTGCCTCATTTCTTCAGAATTTTGGTGAGCAAATCTTAGGGCCACTTTTGATTGTGGTAGGGCTGATAATGCTAAACATCAACAGGCTTTGCTTTAGTTTGGGAGGTGGCAAGCTAGCTTCAATAGGAGGAAAGGTTGCTGATTGGGGCATGGCAGGTGGATTCCTGCTGGGTGCTCTTTTTGCCCTAGCCTTCTGCCCCTACAGCGCTATTCTATTCTTTGGAGTATTGATCCCTTTGGCTTTTAAATCTACTGAAGGTATAGTCCTGCCTGCGATATTTGCCATCGGCACTGGACTCCCCGTTTTAATATTTGGCACGCTTATATCCGTCGGTGTGGCCAAGGTTTCTGCTTGGCTCAACATGGCCACTCGTGTCGAGAAAGTCACTCGCATAGTGGTTTCTATTATCTTCATAGGGGTGGGAATATATTATGTGGCCTTATGAGTGCAGACTTGAGATGGCTGGTTTTTTGGTTTATCATATTGCTGTTTCAACTCAGCGGATTGTTGTATTTTTGTTACCTACTCGCTGGTGGTGTGCGAGAGGAATTTATATGCAATTAAGTTTAGCCAAACTAAATAAGTGGGCAGCGAGCTTTGTTTTATTGGGCACTGTTATTTTTCTCACAGGTAGCTGTACTCCAGCTAACCACCATCCGGTTATTGCCAGTCTCAAAGCCAAGCAGAATGTAATTGCTCCCCTGGATAGCTGTGTGATTGAATGCACTGCTTCAGACCCCGATGGTGATGAGCTTACCTATGAGTGGTCGGCTAGCAAGGGCAATATAAATGGGGATGGAGCCACTGTTGCTTGGAGCGCTCCCGAGACTGAAGGTACCTATAGCATTGTGGTCAAGGTAGTCGACGGCAATGGCGGTGAAGTTACTGATTCCATGAACATCAGCGTAAAACGCCGTGCTCCAAGATGCGGCGTATGATCTCTTGTGGTGTAGATATGGGCATTCAAGGATTTAACTAAAGAAGGAGAGCAACGATGCAATCAACCTTGTTTAAGCCAAATAAACGAGTAACCCGCTTACTTCTCTTGATCTCGTTCGTTTTTGTCATAGGAGGTTGTGTTCCAGTTAACCACCCTCCAGTTATCACCAGTCTCGAAGCCAAACAGAATGTAATTGCTCCCCTGGACAGTTGTCTCATCAAATGTGTTGCTTCAGATGAGGATGGCGATGAACTAATCTATGAGTGGTCGGCTAGCAAGGGCAAGATAACTGGTGCTGGAGCTACCGTTGCCTGGAGTGCTCCTGGGGCTGAAGGCATCTATAACATTATGGTCAGGGTAAGCGATGGCAACGGTGAAGAAGCCACTGATTTTATAACTATCACTGTTAAAAACAATCATCCACCGGATATCATCAGCT